>JALRGJ010000184.1 GCA_023253435.1 Ilumatobacteraceae bacterium
TGGGACTGATTAGGGGGATTGTGTGCACACGCCGAAACGAAAATTGCACGGGTAAATCTCGACCTCCCAAGAACTTGGGCGGGAGAACTCGGTCAACCGAGCAACTTCACCATAGCCCCACTGCCCCCGTTCAGCAACAACCCAAGACTGATACTTTGCCTATGTGCCCACATTTCACCCCTCTCGTCTCTCTGGTCATCGCCCTTTCAGGCTGATGGCCCTCGGAGCTCTCTGTGTTGTGACGGCTAGTTGTGGCTCTGAATCTTCATCAGACCCAGACCCCACATACGCAGATTTTTGTGCTGCAGCAACAGCGTTTGTGCAAACCACCAATGGCTCACACGGCGATACACCCATGGTGATGACAGACCCACAAGCGATGAAAAACGCATGGGAGGTGTTTGTTGATCAGGCAGAACTGATGCAACAAAAGAGCCCCAAAGAATTGAAAGATGCAACTGCTGCCGTGGTGAAAAATACACAGGACACACAAAAGTTGTATGCCAAATATGACTACAACGTTCTCACCATGGCAAAGAGTGCTGAGGCAACAAAATCTTTAGGAGAACTACGCGCAGACTCTGCAAACAACGAAGCTGCGGTAAAGATCACTCAGTTCATGAAAAAGAAATGTGGAACGAAAGCTAATTAGCTATTCGAAGCCACAAATGCTTCTACTGAAGCGAGATCGTTTGGCAAGAACGACGTTTTCTCTGGTCTGTCAAAAAGATCTGCCAAATGTTCTGGCAATTGTGGGCGCTCTCCTGTTGCACGTTCCACGGCATCGGGAAATTTTGCAGGATGAGCAGTTGCCAATGTGAGCATGGGCACGCCATCTTCTTTGTGTTCACGAGCCGCTTTTACACCCACTGCAGTGTGAGGATCTATGAGCATTCCGTGCTCTTCATAGACAGAGCGAATGGTGGCCAGAGTGTCGTGATCTGAAGCGCGTGATGCACGGAAGGTAGGTGCAATCCATTTGTCGTATTGATCTGGCTCTACAACGAGAGAACCCTTATCTCTGAATCTGCGGAGTTGTTCTGCAGTGAGCCCGCCATCACGATTATTGAGTTCAAACAACAAACGTTCAAAGTTTGACGACACCTGAATATCCATGCTGGGGCTCAATGTTGGATGCACGCCGGTGACGTCCATGGTGTGCTTCTCAAAAAAGCGAGTGAGAATGTCGTTCTGATTTGAAGCAACAACTAGATGACGCAATGGTGCACCCATTTGCTTTGCGATCCAACCACTCAATACGTTGCCAAAGTTTCCGGTAGGAACAGTGACATCAATGGGGCCACCAAAGGTGCGGGTGGCCTCTATGTAGTACACGACTTGGGCCATCACACGCGCCCAGTTGATACTGTTCACTGCAGACAAGTTGTGTCTCTCACGGAACTCTGCGTGATTAAACATTGCTTTGACAAGGTCTTGGCAATCGTCGAATGTTCCGTCGATGGCAACAGTTCTGACGTTTGGAGAATCAACTGTTGTCATTTGCTTGCGTTGCACATCACTAACGCGACCATTTGGATACAAAATGACGATGTTGATGTTGGAACAATTCTTTACACCGTCAATAGCTGCACTTCCGGTATCGCCACTTGTTGCACCAACAATGGTGACCTTTTCATGCCGAGCCTGAAGAATGTGATCGAACAATCTGCCCAGCAATTGAAGAGCAACGTCTTTGAACGCCAAAGTGGGGCCATGGAACAACTCCATAATGTGATGGCCTGGCTCTAGTTCAACAATGGGCACAACATCTGGATGACGAAACGTTGCATATGCCTCTCGGCTTAACTGCAACATTGTGTCTTGAGCAATGTCACCTTCAATAAATGGAGCAAAAACTTTTGCTGCTAACTCTGCATAAGAGCCAGAGAGATCTGATGTGAGTGTGGGCCAGGTCTCTGGCACATATAAGCCACCGTCTGTGGCAAGACCAGCGAGCACCACATCTGAAAAACCCAAGACCGGAGCAGAACCTCTGGTGGAGACGTACTTCATTGGGCGTACTTTCCGAAATGAATGTGTTACTCGCCTACAACGCGCAACAAACCAGATGCGCGTTTTACTGCAGGAGATTTACGGAACTCTGAAACACATGCTTGAACATCGGCTTCACGTGCATGGTGCGTAATGAATACCAAACGAGCATCTTCACCCATGCCCTCTTGCTCTGCGGCCCTAATGCTCACGCCGTGTTGCGCAAAAACACCGGTGATGGCATGCAACACACCGGGCTTATCTTCAACATCTAGCCCAATGAGATACTGCGATGAAGTTTCATCTATGGGAACAACAGGTACGCGAGAGAACGAACCAATTGAGCCATGTGTTCCCTTGCGTAAGTTCACCGCAGCATCGATGACATCTCCAAGGACTGCAGATGCTGTGGGAAATCCACCTGCACCACGGCCATAGAACATGAGAGAGCCAACTGCTTCACCCTCTACAAATACCGCGTTATAAGAATCGCGCACACTGGACAGTGGATGAGATGTGGGCACCATTGCGGGGTGCACACGCACAGCAACTTTGTCGTCGTACTTTTCTGCAATTGCCAGCAACTTCACTACGTAGCCCAGTCTGCGTGCAATTGAGATATCTGCGGCGGTGACACCACTGATGCCCTCGTGATAGACATCGCCGGCAACAACTCGTGAACCAAAAGCAA
>JALRGJ010000185.1 GCA_023253435.1 Ilumatobacteraceae bacterium
GAAGACGGCCTCTCGGACTTTGTCGGTAGTGGGGCGAGTGGCATCTGAAACAGGCGCTTCTATGCGTCTGCCGCGAAGATCACCTGCAACAACTCTCACACAAGGCAGACTACGGCCATGATTACTCCTCGCGAGTCCATTGTGTGTGTTGATTGTGGTGGCCCATGCCACCTCATATCCCTACCTCGCGAAGATGGTCAATGGTACGCAGGCGACATTGTTGCCTACAGATGTAGAGATTGTCGTGACAGATGGGACATGGAACTCACTGATGAAGACAACAGTGAGGACGATTTCTAGGTCTGTTAGTTCTTTGCTCCAGTGGGATTGAACTTCACTCCCAGCAACACCAAGTTTGCAATTCGAGTCGGTGCAGCGTTGAGCCAGAAATTAATACTGAGTCGCTTTGGGTCTCGAACATTGTTCTTATTTCTTTCCACCGCTCTCACCGTGCGAGCAGCAATCTTTGCGGGATCAGCTTTAGGAATAAGTTGGAACTTCTGAAAACGATGGACAACGTCTTGCACAGTTTGTGCCGACACTTCAATCGTGTCCCACATTTGAGTATCCACCGGCCCCGGAGCCAACACCGTGAGATTTATATTCGTACTCTTGAGTTCACGCCTCAGACTGTTGACGAACCCAAAGATTCCTGCCTTGGTGCCGCAGTACACGGACATACCGGGGAAGCCGGCGGTACCTGCCAGTGAGGAAACAAAAACAACATGACCTGATCCGCGCTGCAACATTCCGGGCAACACATGCCGGGTCAGCATTTCAGGAACTTCAAGGTTGATGCGATTAACGGCACGGATTTCTCGCATGTCTTCCACTGCAAATGGCGTGGACGTTTCTAGTCCTGCGTTGTTTACCAAAATATCAATGGGGCCAAATTGACTTTCCACTTTTTCAATCAGTGAATCCACTACAGAATCATCAGATAAATCTGCAACAACTGCGTTACCACCAATGTCTTGAGCCACTCTATTGAGGGCGTCCACACTTCGGGCGATCACCGTTACTCGTGATCCACGAGCTGCAAATTGTCGTGCTAACTGCTCCCCAATTCCACGTGAGCCACCGGTAACAACAACATGCTTGCCAACAATGTCCATGACAACCCCCTAGCAAATTTTCCCCCACCGTAGTTCCCATATATGGGGCCCTTGAACACGTCAGGATTTAAATAAGAACTCTTCATCGTCGGTGGTGAAAAGTAGATCGAGCTCATCTCGCATTAAGGGCATGTCTTCCAACATGGGGTCCCGAGAAATGATCTCCATGGCATCTTCTCGCGCCCACTGGATGAGATCTAGGTCTCGCTGTAACGAGGCCAAAATGAGGTCACTTCGCCCTTTTTGCGCAGTTCCCATAATGGTCCCCTCCCCTCGAAGCTTCAGGTCTTCTTCTGCAAGAACAAAGCCGTCGGTTGATGCCACCAATACCTCAACTCGCGGATTGGGATCATCAGTTTGAGTGACTAAATAACAATGAGATGCCAGCGCCCCTCGTCCCACACGTCCGCGTAACTGATGAAGCTGAGCAATGCCAAATCTGGATGCATCAAGAATCACCATGCTTGTGGAGTTAGGAACATCAACGCCCACTTCAATCACGGTTGTGGCAACAAGCACCTGAGTGTTTCCAGAACGAAAAGAAGACATGATCGCCTCTTTTTCTTGCGCTGACATTCGTCCGTGCAACAAACCAACACTGAAGCCGGCGAGTTCACCGTGAGACAACTGATCGTATGTCTCTTGCGCCGATGCCACTTCCAACTTCTCACTCTCTTCAATGAGTGGGCACACGACATAGGCCTGTTGACCAGCCTCCAGACGAAGTCGAATATCTACCCACATTGATTCTGTTGCCACGGGCGTATTCACCCACGTTGTAACAATGGGGGTTCTCCCTGGGGGCAATTCATCGAGAACGCTGACATCAAGATCTCCATACACCGTCATTGCCGCAGTGCGAGGAATAGGCGTTGCCGTCATCACCAACACATCTGGCACGAGACCGTCTTCAGATTCTTGAGCTTTGTCTCGGAGTTTGGATCTCTGTTCAACTCCAAAACGGTGTTGTTCATCAACGACCACCACACCCAAACTGTGAAAAGCAACTTTGTCCTGAATGAGCGCTTGCGTACCTATCACAATGTCAACAGATCCATCAGCGAGACCTTGCATGATTGATTTTCGCTGATCACCAGTGATCTTGTTCGTCAGCAACTCAATGCGCAACTGTCGATCACCAAATAAATTGCCATCGTCGGCAACTTTGAGGGATGCCAAAAGCGACCGAATACCTAATGCATGTTGATCTGCCAATACTTCTGTTGGGGCCATCAGAGCCGCTTGATGCCCACCTTGCACAGCCGCAAGCATGGTGGCAACTGCGACCAATGTTTTTCCCGCTCCCACATCACCTTGCAAGAGCCGATGCATGGGCTGGGGCGACCCCAGATCCTTATAGATCTCATCAATAGTTCGCTTCTGGGCCCCAGTGAGCGGAAACGGGAGTGCAGACAAAAACCCGTCTATGAGATGACCACTTGTCTGATGTACAAACCCCGCAGATTCTCTCTCCCACAACGCTTTGCGACCCACCAGCATGAGTTGAACTCGGAGAACTTCATCAAACGCAAGTCGGCGGCGAGCACTTTGTTGTTCTTCAAGT
>JALRGJ010000186.1 GCA_023253435.1 Ilumatobacteraceae bacterium
CCCACTCGTGGTGTTCTCTCCCCTGGAGCATTTCTTGAACTAGCAGACGAATCTGGGTTAATCGCTCCTATTGGCGACTGGGTGTTAGAGCAGGGAGCTCACACTTTGTCTCAGTGGATTACTCAAGGAATTGTTGACAAGAACGCAGCCATCCATGTCAACGCGTCGCGCCGCCAGTTATCAGACATCACATTTGTGGACAGAACTCTCACCATATTGAGGCAGTACTCGTTAGAGGGGTCACAACTTGTGTTTGAAACATCTGAATCAAACTTGGTAGAGAACAATCCCTCTGTTTTACGCACCGTTACTGCGCTCAAGCGGCAAGGAGTTCGAGTAGCGGTGGATGATTTTGGCGCCGGGTATTCCTCACTCGCGGCACTTCGCACATTTCCCGCCGACCTTCTCAAACTCGATGGCACGCTCGTACGCGATGTTGGCAGAACTGATGGTGGAGACGACCCTATGGTGCGCTCGCTGATTCAGTTAGCACACTCCCTCAATTTGGTGGTGTGCGCAGAATGGGTCACCACAGAAGATCACGTGCAACGACTCAAGGTGTTGGGATGTGATTTGTTGCAGGGCAACAGAATTGGTGAGCCTGTCACTGCAGAAATCTTTGTAGAAAAAATTCAGCGCAAAGCTGCTGCACATCAGCAGTAGTTACTGCTTTTGAGAAGGGGCAGGTCCCAAGCCGGCGAAAAACGCGAGCAAAGGACTTGAATCTGGATTCAAACGCAGCACATACAAACCCTTATACATATCGCTATCAACTGGTACCTCAAAAGATTTCATTGAGCCGTCAGCTAGTGGGCGCATTTTTTTCGCAAGGTCTAAGAGTTGTAACCCACCGTCAACCGTGACCGAGGCGGCGAAGGCCTGTAAAACAGAACTTGTTTTAAACGGATGCTCCACCAAATACTTCACCGCATCTTTTGCTAGTGCAGTCATAAAGGCGCGTTGACGTTTCCCTCTTCCGATATCCCCTGTGCCATCAATCTTCCATTCGCCATCAATTCGTTCTTCAAAATGACGTGAGCGCGCATAAGCAAGGGCTTTCATTCCGTTTTGCAGCTTGCACTGTTTATGCCCAATGTAAAAACCTGTGGCTTTGTCTCGGGACTCATAGTTCACACAAATATGAACCCCTCCAATTGCGTCAACAATATTTTTAAATCCACCAAAATTGATATCTACATAGTGATGGATAGGAATGTTTAATGCTCTTTGCACTGTGCGCACCAGAATGTCTGGTCCCTTTTGATACGCCGCATTCACCTTTGCATAATTATCTGAGTCACCCATTCGGACGTACAGATCACGCGGAATCGACATAGACGAAATAGAGCCATCTTTTTTATCTACTCGGATCACAATCATCGTGTCCGAGCGCTGCCCAGGATTAGCTTCTTCAGATCCCATTGATTTGTAATCCGGATCGGATGGATCTGCAGTGGCTCGAGAATCTGACCCCACCAACAAATAGTTCTCCACGTTCTTATCCACGGGAGAAAGAATCTTGGTCAACGTCTCAATCCGCGATACTTGATTGAGTTGTTGATTTGTTGCGCGCACTACTCCAAGTGCACCTGCTAACGACATCACAATTGCCACGCCCACGATGATCATCCAACGAGGCGCTCCCGCAACTCGTTGTGATGTGGAATTGATTGGCACGTTTCTACGGTAGTCAGTCGACTGCAGGTCGAAGATGCACCACATCGGCTGTGTCAATGCGGTGTGTCACGGCGCACTCATCAAGAATGACTAATCGACCGTCAGGTTCAATGTCTAGCGCACGACCCACAATGTTTTGTCCACTTGGCATCTCGGCTCTCACCCGCGATCCAATTGTTGCCACATTGCCCACGTACTCACCATGCAGTTGAGTGTCAGACATTGACAACAATCTGTCGATTTCAGGAAGCATGTGTTGCAAAAATTCCTGAGGTGTTACTTCTCTCGTCCATCCACTTGATTGCAACGATGCAGCCTCTGGTGGTGCCCACGCCAGATTCACTCCTATGCCAACGACAACAAACGGAATTGTTCCCGATTCATCCACAGGCGATGCCTGAGCCAGAATGCCGGCCAATTTTTCTGTTCCCACCAATATGTCATTTGGCCACTTCAATTGAGCCTTCACGCCACACAGTTCCTGAGCAGACTTCAGGGCAGCAAGTGCCACCACCTGGGTCAAAACATGGGTTCTCTCTGGAATGTGACGAAAAAGGAGCGAGACCAACAGATTGACGCCCCTTGGCGCTTCCCAGGTTCTCTCCAGCCGTCCTCGGCCCGCAGATTGGTAATCAGCCCGTAAAACAGTGCGATCTGGGGCTCCAGTGGCACCAGCGGCCAACAGGTCTGCATTGGTACTGCCCGTCTCCTCCACCTCAAGAATGAGCCAGGGGCCAGATTGGTTCGCATGAGACAGGTCCATCAGGGCAAACTAGTCCCCTGTGCTGAAAAAAATCTTGATCGCCAATAGAGGCGAAATTGCTGTCCGAGTTATCCGTGCCGCTCGAGAGATGGGTATTGCCACTGTGGCCGTGTACTCAGAACTCGATCGCAATGCCCTCCATGTTCGGTTGGCAGATGAGGCATATGCGCTGGGCGGTCAAACAGCTGCCGAGAGCTACATCAACACCGATGCCAT
>JALRGJ010000187.1 GCA_023253435.1 Ilumatobacteraceae bacterium
CTTCACTGTGCCATCTATTACGTCATGACAAAATAGACGGATCACACAAGGCCTTCGCAATACGGCTACGGTGTGAAAAACAAATACATGGGAGAGAGTGAATTTCTCACCGCCGAAGGAGCAACCGCCCCGGAATCTCTCAGGCACCCGGACCATGTAATTGTCGAACGCTGGAAAGAGGGAGCTTGCTCCCCGCCCACGGGGAAAGCCACACCAAGTGGTGAAACTCTCAGGCACAACAGACAGCGGGGGTGCCATAGACATTGGAGTTGTCATGACTACTACCCCACGCTCACTTACATCACCTCAGTTCGATTACACCCACTTTGCATCTCGCCACTTGGGGCTTACCGATGCCGACAGAGCCGAGATGTTGCGAGTCATTGGAAAGAACTCAGTAGAAGAACTACTGGAGGCAACCGTTCCACATTCCATTCGTTTGCGTGAGGCTCTCGCCTTGCGTGATCCTGTTGCCGAACATGAAGTACTGGACCTTCTTCGCTCAAAGTTTTCCTCAGATGTCAAGCGCACGACATTCATCGGCCAGGGTTATTACGGAACCATTACTCCACCGGTGATTAAACGAAATGTTCTTGAGAACCCTGCTTGGTACACCGCATATACGCCATACCAGCCAGAGATCAGCCAAGGAAGACTTGAAGCACTACTCAACTTCCAAACAATGGTTGCCGAACTAACGGGGCTGCCTCTAGCAAACGCCTCACTTCTTGACGAAGGAACTGCAACTGCAGAAGCAATCACAATGGCGCATCGCATCAGTAAATCCCAGAATGATGCTGTATTCATTGATGCCAACACCCACCCCCAAACCCTTGCAGTTGTCCGTACTCGAATGACTCCTATAGGAATTGATGTTGAAGTGGGCGACATATCTTCATGCGATGCCAGCAAGTACTTCGCAGTTGTCGTTTCTTGGCCCGGCAGCGACGGCAAACTTCCCTCAGTTGCAGCGCTCACCTCTCTCGTTTCTTCCGTTCATGAATCAAAGGGTGTAGCTATTGCCATCACAGATCTCCTTGCTTGCACATTGATCGTTCCGCCAGGCCAAATGGACTTTGATATCGCCGTTGGCTCTTCCCAGCGATTCGGTGTTCCCATGGGTTTTGGCGGGCCGCATGCGGCATTTATGTCTACGCGAGAGTCCCATGCCCGAACACTCCCTGGACGTCTCGTAGGTGTCAGCACAGATACCGCTGGGAGACCCGCTCTTCGTCTCACGTTGCAAACTCGTGAGCAGCACATTCGACGCGAGAAGGCGACATCAAATATCTGTACTGCCCAAGTCTTATTGGCCAATATCGCAGGAATGTATGGCGTGTGGCATGGCCCTGAAGGTTTACAAGCCATTGCACGTCGTATTTCTTCTCTCGCCTCCCGTGCGAGTTCGTCACTCAAGGCGTCGGGATACCAGGTACTCCATAGCAACTTCTTCGACACGGTGTCTGTATCAGTGCAAGATGCACAGGCCACATCTCAACAAGCAAGAGAAGGTGGCTACAACATCAGAACGGTGTCGCCAACAGTTGTGTCATTGTCCATCGATGAAACAACCACAGCCGAATCATTGTCCAGTTTGCTCAAAACTCTCGGTTCCGAGTTGCTTGACAGCGCATCAGATTGCATTGACAGCACACAATTGAGAACAGACGAATTCATGACGCAGTCTGTCTTCCATTCGCATCGCTCAGAGCACGAGATGCTTCGTTATTTGCGAGCCCTTTCGGACAAGGATCTCGCTCTGGACAGAACGATGATTCCATTGGGTTCTTGCACAATGAAACTCAACGCCACCACTGAAATGGAGCCGATTACTTGGTCTGAGTTCTCTTCTCTTCACCCGTATGTTCCTCATGATGAGTCAGTTGGTATACGCACTGTCATCAAAGAATTGGAGGACATGCTGGTAGCCATCACTGGCTATGACGCAGTTAGTCTTCAGCCCAACGCCGGAAGCCAAGGAGAATTCGCTGGACTCATGGCAATCCGTGGGTATCACCATTCACGAGGAGAAACAGATCGAACCATTTGTTTGATTCCCAGTAGCGCCCATGGAACAAACGCTGCGAGTGCAGTGATGGCGGGAATGACCGTTGTTGTTGTGGCATGCGACAAGGACGGCAATGTCAATGTTGATGATCTTCGTGCCAAAGCTTCTGCTGCTGGGACGCAACTGGCAGCCACCATGATCACGTATCCATCAACCCATGGAGTGTTTGAAGAGGCAATCACTGAAATCTGCGGAATTATTCATGAGAACGGCGGCCAGGTATATGTTGATGGCGCAAACTTAAATGCTCTTGTTGGTACGGCACAGCCAGGAAAATTTGGCGCCGACGTCAGCCATCTCAATCTTCATAAAACGTTCTGCATCCCCCACGGTGGAGGAGGTCCTGGTGTTGGTCCAGTGGCCGTAAAAGGTCACCTTGCTCCATTTCTTCCGGGCGATCCCCTCAATGACAATTCACCCATCGGTCCAGTGTCGTCAGCTCAATACGGTTCAGCCAGCATTCTTGCGATTCCGTGGGTGTACATCATGATGATGGGCGCAGATGGTCTTCTTCAAGCAACTAGTGATTCCATCTTGGCAGCAAACTATGTTGCTGAGCGTT
>JALRGJ010000188.1 GCA_023253435.1 Ilumatobacteraceae bacterium
ATGAGCATTCTGTGCAGCATCTCTAGTGCTGTTTTTGAATCCCCTTTATCGATTGCATCTGTGAGATCCCATGGAGCAACACTGCCAGCCTCACCCAAAAACACTTCGATGTCGGATCGCGACAGTTTTGCGTTCTCACCGTATGTGGAGACAAGTGTTGAGATCAGTCCACCTACTCGAGCTTGATCGCCTCCAAACCAATTGCTGATCATGCGCGCAGCATCCGCAGAATAAGTAAAGCCAGCCTCAGCCAATTTTCCTTCTACCCATTTAATGCGGTCGCCTTGTTTGCTGATGACGACGGCGCCAATCGTTTCTGCCTTAGCTCGCTTGGTGGCATCTGCAATTGCCTTTACCAGTTTGCCCGTGACAGTAAGGACAAGATGCACCTCTTCAATTGATGCATCAATTGCAGCGACAAGTGTGTCGACAAAATCTGCTTTGAGATCATGAACATGACGCACAATCACAACTTTCTGTTCCATGAACAAAGACATTGTGGTGAGAGCATCTGCGACTACCCCCACACTGAACTCAGATTCTGAACAGTCGAAATCGTCCACCATCATGGAGCGATCTCCGTCACCCACTAAACGATCTACGAGTGAGGTGAGTTCCAAACTGATGAGAGTCTCATCTCCTGAAATCACATACACGCTCACGCCTTATACCTTGCCACAGCGGTGGGCCGTTATCCATGTTGCTGGCGGCGCTTGAGAAGTATCAGCAGAACTACTAGCCATAACAGCCAATTTCCTAGGCCACGTGGTGATACCAATGCACACACAACTGCAACTTCATTGACAAACCACACAGGTACAGAAAGAACGACACTGATGATGGATGCGGAAAAAGGAAACGCGTAGGCGATGAGTGCAAGAGGCAAACCGATCATCATGACCATTCCCGCGATGCCAAGGGCTAATGGATTAGCCAACAATGAAATCACCGGAACGCCCCCAAACACCCACCAAGACACTGGAAATGTTCCCACTTGTGCCGACAAAGTAGCCGCAAGAACACCTCTACCCTTCACAAGTTTTGAGAGTGGGGCGCTACACCATGCCAATCCTGCTGTAGCGCCAACAGACAAAGCAAAACCAACACTCCATGCGAGCATGGGGTCGATAATAAGAAGAGCAATCACCGTTGCACCCAAGACTGTTCTTGCATTAAGTGAAAATTTCAGCAAGGCATTTGTTGCCACTAACGAAGCCATAAAAGCGGCTCTCAGCACCGATGGCTCTGCTCTGGTGAGCAATACAAACCAACCCAATAAAAACATCACCACACACCAACGCCAGAGAGGGTTCATCCGTTTCAATAAAGGAGACATTGCAGCTAATAAATATGCAACGTTCTGACCAGAAACCGCACAAAGATGGGACAAACCACTCTCTCGAAAATTCTGCAACATGTCGCGCGATTGATTTCTGTCATCTCCCATCACTAGCCCAGTAAAGAGTGATCGCAAGTCATCACTCATGCCTCGCACTCCGTGAGCAATCGCACGACGCATTCGATTCGCCGCCCGAACAACTGGAGACCCCTCAGCAAAATCTTCAGACACTTCTGAAACATTCATCCGACCCAACACATGATTAATGGCATCTACACGCGCATACTGGCCACTCGAGGCAGAACAGATAGCAGTAATAAAAACTCTTTCACCGGCTAAACGTTGCGATAAACGCCTCCCTGCTACTCCATGAACAATTGCTCTGTAACGCACGCCATGCAATTGCACAACAACCCCTGTTCCGTATCCCACCCAGGTTGGATCGGTTTTGAGTGTGACCACACCGGAGCATTCGCCTTCAACTGGTGTCTTGACACCGCCCCAGGCCCACGAGCCACTAGACATACCAACAGCACAAAAGAGCATGATCGACCAAACAGATATGCGCCATGATCTGCGCATCACGTTGCGCACTCCCCACACACCGAGAGACACGACACACATCCAGCGAATGTGATGAATGCCCTCCAGATTGCCCCCCACCAAGGTGCAACCCCACATCAGGAGAGCGAGTGCAGTGCACAACTGTGATGGGCTCAGTCCATTCCTCTGTGGTCGCCTTCCCACCTCGTACGATTCATATGTGCCATCCCCAGCTCCTGAATCCTCGCGCTCGAGAGAGTTACTCCCCGGGGGCGTGTTTGCGACTCGCCGAGCCATTCGTCGTCGTGGCGGTATCACTGCTATCGGCTGTGCAGTGGCGTTGTGGTTACTTGGCAAAGTTCTGTCTTACGTTTTCTCTGGCCCCATGGGTGGAGTTTTCTCTTTTGTCTTCACCGTGATGGCGGTTCCTGCACTACCCATGTTTGGAGTGCCAGCTGGCGGAACAGATAACACGGTTCTCATCGCAATTGCAGTGAGCGCAATCGCCTGGTGGTTTATCGGACAGATGGCCTCAGGACGTGTGACCAAAAAACCAGTTGTGGGCTGGCGCGAATGGTTGCGCGAATTTTTCACGGTGGGGATTGCATTGTGGTGTGGAGCTGCAGGTGGCTTACTTCTTGGCGCCCTGCTCCTAGGTGCGTGGTAACTACTCTCCATCTTTAGAGAGAAATTTGATTTCGCATTTGCGAGAGTTTTGCTGGGCCAATGCCAGG
>JALRGJ010000189.1 GCA_023253435.1 Ilumatobacteraceae bacterium
GTGAGGTTCCAGTGGGAGGAAAACTCAGTTGCATTCTGGGACAACCGTTGTGCTCAACATCGAGCAGTGTGGGACTACTGGCCGCACAGCAGGTACGGGCATCGTGTGACAGTGAAAGGTGATGTTCCGCGCTAGGCGGAATAGGCCTTCACGATTGGTTCTAGTTCTTCTGGAGTTGCTCCGTGCATAATCACTCCATCACAGCCGAGAGCTAATTGATTTTTTACGGCCGCAACACATTGCTGAGGAGTTCCAGATGCAGAGGGTGCAAGCCATTCTTCTGGAATGAGCGGAGCAACTCGCTCTAGGTCTTCGGTGGTTCCCTTGGCGTCGAGTGCGCCGGGAAATGTTCGAACAAAGTCATCTTCTCGGAATCGTTTCAGAACAGCGGGATCCCAGTTGTTTGTTCTCACCATGAGATCTCCATACGCCTGAAGATATGTGGCGAGTCGGCCTACTGTCTTTTTTAGTCGTAATGCCGGGTCAATATGGTCGCCAATTGTGGCGAAACAGGACCACACTTTGACGGAGGAGGGATCGCGTCCTGCTTTTTCAGCAGATCGTTTCACAATTTTTACAGCACGCTCAGTTGTTTCATCTGTAAAAAACGTGTGCAAGATGACATTGTCGTATGACCTTCCCGCCATTTCTAATGTTTGGGGTCCGAATGCGGTGATGCTTAATGGGATGTCTAACTTAAATGATGGATCTAATCGCAATACTGGATACGTACCGGTGACATCGGAGTAGTTCATCACTGTTTCGCCATTCCATAAGCGCCGCATAAGAATCGCAAAATTCTCGAGTGACTCGGTGGTGGCAAGGGGCATGCCAAATGCCTTAAACATGGCATCGATTCCTCTGCCAAGCCCCAAACTGAAACGTCCGTCAGACATGATGTGCAGAGTGCTGGCCCATGAAGCACTGACAATTGGGTGGCGAGTGGTGTGGTTTGTAGCTCCGGTGATGATGTTGATATTCGATGTTGCACCAATTGCTGCTCCTGTGAGCGCTCCAGCTTCTTTGATGTTGAACCGCTCTGAAATGAATGCAGTTCCCAGGCCGAGTTGTTCTGCATGGGCAAGTTCGCCCAGCATGTCGCGGGGTGATTTCGGGGCTCCGGCGAGAGTGTAAAAACCAAGTTCTGGGTGGGTTGGTGAAGCGGGCATGACACGAGAGTACTTCTCCTATAAGTTCATGAAGAACTGAAAGGAATCACATGAATTTGGGAGAAACACCTGTGCCGCCTGATTCCGTTGGCCTGTTTGAAGGGTTATCGACGACTCGAGCAATTCGTCGTTATGTGAACGAGCCTGTGCCAGAGAATGTCCTTCGCGACATTTTGTTTGGTGCAACGCGAGCTCCAAGTGGCTCTAATAGGCAACCGTTTCGATTCATTGTCCTGACCGATTCACCAACGGCTCTGCAAGCCAAGACCTTGATTGCTGGTGGAGCTCAGAAGTTGTGGTCACACAAGAAGTCGAGCGACAAATATGACAAGGGGACTGGAGCGGACACTTCATCTCCAAAATCTCGAATGGCGCGCACTATGCAGGACTATGTAGACAATTTTGTTTCAGTTCCTGCTCTTGTTCTCGTGTGTTTGGACAGATACAGAGAACCCAACCCACTTGAAGGGGCATCAGTGTTTCCAGCTTGTCAAAACTTGCTTCTGGCTGCACGCAGCCTCGGGTATGGGGGAGTCCTCACTGGATTTCATTCATTTGTGGAACCGGAGTTGAGGGAATTACTTCACATTCCAGATGGTGTACTTATCGCTGCATGCATCACGTTAGGTAAGCCGCAAGGAAAGCATGGACCCGTGCGTCGTGTACCCATGAAAGAAGTGGTGTACGCAGATGTGTGGGGTGAAAGTGCAGAGTGGGCAATAGACCCACCCGGTACTGAGTTCACTTCACGTTTGATCTAGAAGTATTACGAGCGAGCAAATTCCCGAATAACTCGGCCAGGTCGTTCACCTGTATGAATGCCCTGTTCCGTCACTACTTTTCCATTGACAATGGTTGCTGCGTATCCGCGAGACTTCACAAGTAGGCGACCCTTGCCATTGGGGAAGTCTTGTACATATTCGGGATGCAGTGCCTCCAACTTGGCAGTGTCAAAGACATTGATATCTGCATACATTCCCACTTCTAATGTTCCACGATTTTTCAAACCTAAAACTTCAGCAGCCTGCTTGGTGAGTTTGCGAATAGCTGTTGGCAAAGAAATGACGCCCTTGTCACGGTGCCAGTAGGAGAGCATGAAGGTGCTGGAGTCTGCGTCACAAATCTGGCCAATGTGAGCGCCTGTATCTGCAAGCCCTGGGTAGACATGTTCCATATTGATGAAATCTGGAAGCGCCTGATGGTTGCGTGAGAAAAACCAAGTATTGAACAATTCTTTGCCCTCACTTGCAATGAGGCGATCAATTACTAGTTCTACGGGGTGCACACCTGCGCGCTCGGCCAATTCAGCAATTGAAGCTCCATTTTCCATGGCATAGTCCGGAATATCTGAGGTGCCAAGAGGGAAGATGAAATTGGGGTCGTACCACATTCCTTTTGTCTTGCCTTCTTCAACAAGTCCTTCACGAATGACAGG
>JALRGJ010000190.1 GCA_023253435.1 Ilumatobacteraceae bacterium
GAGACGACCAAGGATCCATGAATACACTTGGCGCACAACGTCTGAATTTCGCTGTAACAAAAAGGTTTGAAGTGCAGTTGCCAGTGATGTCACAGCAACCCCTGCCAATACAAGGCTGGTGGAACTGCGTTCTCCGTTACCCATTGTTCCCACCACATATGTGACGAGAACAGCAATCAACCCCCCAATAAATGCAGCAAGTGGAAGAGGGTCGATAATCCAGTTACTTGTACCCGTTCGATTCACCGTGATGACCAAAGTGGCCCCTAGCCCAGCTCCCGCCGCAACGCCCAGCAAATAAGGATCTACTAAGGGATTACGAAACACACCCTGATAGCTAGCCCCCGCAATGCTGAGCATGGCTCCCACAATGGCCGCTAGTACAACTCGTGGCGCTCGAATCTGCCACACGATGGCCCAATCAGTAGTTGAGAGTCCACTGTTCACACTGACCACAGGCAGCCGATCAAGAAATTCAAGTGGCACTCTCCACCACTGTGGACCCGCAGGCCCAATCATGACGCCAACAAGCAAAGAGACACTGAGCACAAGAACAGAACCAGGGATCCACCACTGGTTTGCTGCCGGTACGGCATCATCTTTACTTGTTGGCATCATCTGAATGATTTATTTCAGTGCAGAGACTGCGGTGGCAAACTGCTCAACGAGGTCTACAACCCGTGGCCCCCAACGCGATGCAACATCGTCATCAAGTTCAATGATGTGGCCGTTCTTCACTGCATCAATGCCACCCCATCCTGCTCGGGCTGAGACAGTCTTCTTATCCATTGCGCAACACTTGGTATCTGCCAAAAAGATCACAGATGGATTGGCCTTTGCAATTGCTTCTGCATTCAATTGTGGGTAGTCATTGCCCTCTTCAACACCGTCAGCAATATTGGCCAGACCAAAAGGCTTCAGCAATGCACCGACAAAAGTGTTAGACGTCACCGAGTAGTAGGTGTTATCTAGTTCGTAGTAGTAGCTCAGTGAGCTTTTTGGAGTGACAGAACTTGTTGCCTTATCAATACGAGACTTCATTGAGTCAATGAGATCTTCAGCATCTGATTCATGACCAGTGAGAGCACCCAACTCAGTGATCTGCTTATATACGTCGTCTAACGAAGCTGCAGCGGCACCTGTCCACACTTGAATGTCTTTGTTAGCTGCAGTGAGTTGCTCTGAAATCTTGTTCATGTCGTTGGAAATAACGACAACATCTGGGGTGTAACCCAAGATTGCCTCAGCACTTGGCTCATAAGCAGAAATCTTCGTCACTTTTGGTGCAACTTCATCTGGATATGTGCTCAAACTGTCAACGGCGACTACTTGATCGCCAGCGCCAATGGCGTAGAGCATTTCTGTCGCAGTTGGCGACAAACTCACAATGCGCAAGGTTGATTCTGGCGCCGTGGTATCGGCAGAATCTGAGCCACTACTGCACGCAGTAAGAGCCATCAGTGAAGCTGCAAGTACTGCAATTCCACGCTTAGTGAACAGGGACCTTTTCATTTTTATCTTCTTCCGAGATGGGTCCTCAGAGAAGATCAGGTCAGTGGATTCAACATGTGCCCCCGCGGACCGTCCCTCCTGCGAGGACAGTTTTCGCACGCAAAAACAGGCGACCGGACTTGTCTGGGCGAGAAACTCGCCAGCTTTACCGTTGCGGGACAGTGTCGGAATTTCACCGAACTTCGCTGGTTTTTGCGCAACGCTCCCTATTGGGTGCGCAAGGAGAACCGTAGCAGATGTGAGCTAGGCCACGAAGTCGATAATGCGTTGCACACCCTCAATGAGGTCGTCATCGCCAAGCGCAAAGGAGAAACGCGCAAAACCTGGATGCCCAAAAGCTTCTCCAGGAACGATTGCCACTTTGATTTCAGACAACAAGATGTCTGCTAACTCCATAGTGTTTTTGGCCACGTGGCCATGAAGGTCTTTGTTAAGCAGTCCTGTAAAATTTGGATAACAGTAGAAAGCACCTTGTGGCTCCATGCATGTGACCCCAGGAATGCTGGACAACATTTCATGCATTTTCTTACCGCGCCGAGCAAAGGCTTCACGCATCATGTGTACATCTGAAAGATCTCCACTGACTGCTGCAAGAGCAGCAACCTGAGCAATGTTTGAAACGTTTGAAGTTGTGTGAGATTGAAAATTGATTGCGGCTTTCATGATGTCTTTAGGACCAATCATCCAGCCAACTCGCCAACCCGTCATTGCATAGGTTTTTGCCACACCGTTCAATATGAGGCACTGCTCTGCAAGTTCTGGAACAAGTGTTGGCATTGATGTGAACTTATTGTCACCGTACGTGAGATGTTCGTATATCTCGTCGGTAATCACCCAAACTTTGTTTCGGACTGCCCACTCACCGATTGCGCGTACTTCTTCCTCTGGATACACAGAACCTGAAGGATTATCGGGAGACACAAAAAGCAATGCTTTTGTTTTCGGTGTGAGAGCCGCATCGAGTTGTTCAATTGTTACGCGGAATCCATTTGACTCATCTGTATCGATGATCTTGGCAACTCCACCAGCTAACGCAATTGCCTCTGGGTAGGTAGTCCAGAAGGGTGCAGG
>JALRGJ010000019.1 GCA_023253435.1 Ilumatobacteraceae bacterium
AGGAGCAACTTCAGTGATCTCGTCTGTTGCTTGAAGCTGTTCTGACTTCACTGGTTTTGATTCAGCAGTCACTTCTTTTTGGTCTCCTCAGCACTGCGAAACACTTTGTCTCTATAAAACTTGAGTTCAGCGACACTGTCGCGAATATCGTCCATGGCTCGGTGAGTTGTTCCACCATTGGAGGGACGAGCATGCTCCAAACCTGGATTCCATCGACGCACAAGTTCTTTGATAGTAGAAACATCAACACAGCGATAATGAAGCCAGTTTTCAATCTCTGGCATGTACTTCTCGAGGAAAGTTCTGTCGGTTCGAATCGAGTTTCCACACAGTGGAATCTTGTTTGGTTCGGGACTATGCACCTTGATGAAGTCCAGAGTTTGCGTCATTGCATCGTCCATTGTGACTGTGGAGGTCTTGATGAGTTCAAGTAGTCCTGAGGTTGTGTGCATATTGGTGACAAAATCGTCCATCTCTGCAAGCGCTTCATCTGGCTGATAAATCACCAGATCTGGCCCCTCAGCCACAATGTTGAGGTCATCGTCTGTCACCAACGTTGCAATCTCAACAATCACGTGCCTCTTTGGATCAAGGCCCGTCATCTCAAGGTCCATCCAAATAAGCATTCTTACAATCTATTAGTCGCGGCTGTTGAGAACGGCAGTGGGCCTACGGCCTTAGTTGTGTCGTGCGTTTTTAGTGGGTGCCGTGGAGCGCATAGCGTGAGGGATGTGGCAGATATTCGTGTTCAGCGCCTAGATACCGGACTTCCTCTTCCTCAGCAGGCCCACGAGGGAGACGCTGGCTTTGATCTGTATTCGTCAATTGATGGTGTGTTGTCTCCTGCTGGTGGCCGACTCCTCATTCCCACTGGTATTGCCATTGCGATCCCACTTGGATACGCCGGTTTTGTTTTGCCTCGTAGCGGACTTGCTTTGAAATTTGGAATCAGTGTGGTGAATGCACCTGGGCTCATTGATTCTCATTACAGAGGAGAATTAAAAGTTGTTCTTCTCAATACAGATCCATCACGTCCGTATCACGTGCACAGAGGAGACAGAATTGCCCAACTTGTAGTTCAGCAGGTGGAGCATGTCAATTGGATTGAAGTCAGTGAATTAGATGCCAATGATCGTGGCGGCGGATTTGGCCACTCTGGGAGATAGACCTACTTCGGAAGTCGGATAGACAACACGCCTTGTTGCGTGAGCTCTTCAATTTTCTCAGCCGATAGTCCGGCAAGTTCCGACAAAACCGCGGCATTGTCTTCTCCCCGAAACTTTGGGATCCCTCTGGTGCCAGTGTCCGAGCCAGAAAACATCCAGGGTGAGTTGGGCACTCGAAAAGAATTCCCGTACCTGTCATCTGCATCAATGATGACGTTTCTCTCTTTTGCCCATTCGGTGTGCGCAAGCTCATCCATTGTTCGTACAACGCCCATAGCTAAACCTGCCTCGGCCATGACGTCTTCTGCTTCTTGAGCAGTCATGGTTTTTGCCCACTCCCGCAATTCATTCTGAAGAGCAGAAAGGTTGGCAAGCCGCGAAGCAACATTGATGAATCGAGGATCCTCAAGCATGTGTGGGCGCTTCATGGCTTTTACAAATAAGTCGAAAGTGCCACGCTCAGCCGGGTGGCCACTGACCACTATTTGTTGTCCATCTTTGCTTTCCAAAATTGGATAGTCGCCAGGTTGAAATGAACGAATTTGATCTTCGGGAACATCGTGTTCAAATAATTCGTTCTGAACATGCTCATTGACGTACAACATTGTTTGCGCCATTGACACATCTATATATTGCCCGTGTCCTGTGTTCTCTCGTTGAAAGAGTGCAGCAAGAATTGCAGCTGCAGATTCCATACCTGTGTATACATCTGCGTGTGAGTGAGGATCATTGGTAGGGAAGGTGTTTCGCGCTCTGGCTTGTAGTCCAGTCATTCCAGTTTCTGCATTTACAACGGTTGCATAGGCTCTGCGATGTTTCCACGGGCCGGTATTGCCGTAACCACTAATAGAACAGTAAATAAGGCGCGGATTCAGTGCCGATAATGACTCGTAGCCAATTCCTAGTTTTTCCATCACCCCACCTCTGTAGTTCTCTACGAGAACATCGGTGTGAGCAATTAATTTCTTAATAATCTCAATTGCCTCAGGCTGCTTCAGGTCAAGTGAAATGTTGAGTTTGCCAATGTTTTGTTGAGCAAAGTATGTAGACATTGATCCAACTCGAGGAAATGCAAATCGGGTGAGATCTCCTTCAGGTGGTTCAACTTTGATGACCTGTGCCCCTAAGTCAGACAACATGCGGGTGCAATGTGGACCGGAGAGAACGCGGGTGAAATCAAGTACTCGGATTCCTTCAAGTGGACGTGGTGCACTCGCATTATGTGACACAAATGCCATTTCTACTGACCAATGAACTTTGGTGGACGCTTTTCAACAAATGCTGCGGCAGCTTCTTTGTGGTCTGCCGATGCCATTGTTCGCACCATGGCAACAGCTTCCGCGTCTAGAGCTGTCTTCAGGGAGACCTCACTTGCTCTGTTGATGTTCTCTTTCATATAACGCAATGCAATAGGTGCACGTTGAGCGAGATCATGACACCAATTCAGCGCAGCTTCGGCAAAGTTTTCATCGGGCAATACTTTGTTGATGATGTGTAGGTCTGCTGCTTCTCGGGCACTGAGGCGGGGAGTGGTGAAGAGCAATTCTTTTGCCTTTGCTTCTCCAATAATTCGGGGCAGAAACCATGAAGTTCCAAAATCACCACTGGCACCCACATTGGCAAAGGCTGTCATGATGATTGCGCGCTCAGCTGCAATTCGCAGATCTGCCGCAAGTGCAATGGAGAGACCAGCTCCTGCAGCTGCTCCCGGCAACGCTGCAACTACAGGTTGAGGCAACGTACGAAACGCGAGACTCACCTGGCCTTGAATTGTGCGTAAGCGATCAATACGAGCTTCTGTTGAAAATGATCCTCCTCCACGGGACTGATTTGCCTCATTCATTCCCTTGACGTCTCCGCCAGAGCAAAACGCACTTCCTTCTCCAGTGACCATGAGAACGCGAATATTTGGATCTTTGGCAATGACAGGTAACGCACGACTAAACCCTGCATAGACATCGTCTGATAATGCATTTCGCCTATCCGGACGATTGAAACTCAGAATTGCGACATGACCTTCTACTCGACCCAATAGGTCGTTGGTTCCTGTGTCTATCTCTGTCATGGCAATACCCCTTCCGTGAGGTTCAGTCTTTCATCTGGGAGTGAGGATTGAGAATACGAACACAAGATCTCTTTTTACTCAACAAATACAAGGGTGCTGAATGGCATGTACAAGTATTTATCTGAGTGTAACGAGGTACTCACACCTAGTGCATTTAAGAGTCGATGCTGTTGAACTCATGTCATGTCCTCAATGAATCCGGCTCACATGACTCATACTGATGCGATCCAGCGTGAAGAATCATCCTTGCAAAGGATTTCTCTGTTTGCATCGCGAGTCATAGTAATTGCGTTAACACTTGCAGTTTCAGTGATGCTTCTTGTAGTCATCGCAACATCATCTTCAGTTTCTCGTCTCACTCATGTAGAAGCTTTTCAAGTGACTTCTGGGTCCATGTCTCCAGTGATTCGTGCAGGGTCAATTGTTTTTGCTGACACGGTCTCATTAGCAGATGCACAAAGAATGCAAGTTGGTGACATTGTGACTTTCAAGTCTGCAACAGATTCAGAGGTGCTAATCACTCATCGAATTGTTGAGGTACAGAAGATTGGATCACCCGATGTTTTCTACACAACTAAAGGCGATGCGAATCAATCAGTGGATATCACTCATCTCACACCTGATCGAATTATTGGCAAATACAAAACAGATGTTCCTGTATTAGGCCATCTGTTCGAGTCCATGCACAGGTTTCAGATTGTGGGTCTCTTCTCTGTGTCTCTGATTTTCGCATACATATCGATGGCCACAAACAAAAAAAACAACAACAAAGAGGAAACAACATTATGAAAACACAACGTATGAAACGGTTCTCACCACTGGTGAGTTCTTTCTCAGCTCTCGTTGCAGTGGCCGCGTTTGCTTTGGGTACTACATCTGCCTTGTTCTCAGGAACACAGGCTGGTGCGGCTCAAGAATTCACGAGTGGCACTGTGTCAGTGGGACTAGGAGCGACAAGTACTACATGCAATGTGACAGACCTGATGCCAGGGGATTCTTCATCTGGCTATGGATCTGGATCGTTAGCTCGTACACAATGCACCTACAACGTGAAATACACCGGTAATGCAAGCGCATGGCTGGCAGCAGACATTGCCATCAGTAGTGCTGCTACCACCTTGTACACAGCCGATTCTGGTGGGCTGCAATTCAAAGTAAAGGCCGGAAGCACTTCTTTGATGAGTGGAACTTCCTTTACTCAGGTGGGTGGCTCATCAAGCACAGTGGCTAATAACGACTCAGTGTCAAACATCTTGCTGAGTACTACACCAGCTTCTGAAAATGATTTGATCAGTTTCACCATTGATTACCTGTTACCACTCTCAGCAGCAAATGCGTTACAAGGTGGGTCTAGTGCACTCACACTGACGTTCCATGCTGTGCAGTCTGCGAATCAACCAATTGGTAGCTGTGTTGCTGGAAGGCAATGCAACACCATTACTTGGGGATAAACGCAGGTGGTGAACTCCCGTCGAGTGGTGATTGCAGTGTGGGTTGTTGCATTGTTCTGGACTGTGGCTGTCCCAGGATTGATGTTGACTGCATCTGCACTCTTCACCGCTGCGACGGGAGCTAATCCACAACAATTTTCTGGTGTCACATTTATTCCTAGTGTGGCGCCAGTTCCCGTTACACAACTGGTGGATAGTGGGGTTCATATTGAATGGGCTGGAGTAAATCTCTCGAACGGATCTCCGGCTCAATATGAGGTAGTGAGAACGGGAAGTGATTCCAGCGTTCACACAGTATGCACGGGTGCTTCAGCACCAGTGAGGCAAATAGTGACGGATTCATGTATTGATACGGGTGTTCAGGCAGATGTGACTTACACCTACTCCGAGAAACCACTTGTGCAACAAAATGGGTCGGTCACATGGTCTCGACCAGCAAGTAATTCTTCAGTTCCTCTTCTCGCTCCTAAATTGCGCTTTGGAGGATTAGGTGTTGTAACAACCTCTACTGCCCCTGGTGTCGTTGCGGTCAAGTATCCACTCACTGCAACAACGGGAGATGTTGCGATCCTCATTGTTCGTCGCTCCCGCAAATCTCCACTTACCGCACCAAGTGGTTGGACTCCACTTGTTGAGTTGGCATCTAATGGCCCACAAAGTTTTTTGCTTATTGCCTGGAAAGTGATTGCCACAGAAACATCTGTGAATGTAGATCTGCAAGGAACACCTCAGGGGAGTGCTGCTTGGATTGCAAGTTATAAAAGAACCGCCGGTAATACTTCAACTCCAATTACTGCTACCGCAACTGTTCGGGTTGAAAACGCTCCGGCATCATCAACATTTACCCAGACGGCGGCTATCACAACCAATACCAATAATGCTGCAGTGATCTCAATTGCATCGGTATTGGCAACTAACTCACTGTCGTTGCAAACTCCCAATAACTATTCCCTGAGATCATCCACTACGGCAACATCGGGTGGAAATGGTTTCGCCATAGGAATTGCAGATCAGATAGCAGTGAAAAACGCGGTGACAGTGCAACCAGCAACGTGGTCACAATCTGGAATTCCTGCTTTGTGGCAAGTGGCCACAATTGCTTTTAGCTAAGTGGTACTCCAAGGTGGCGGAGCGCAATTGCTGAATACACGGCAGCTCCGCGGCGCATGTAGTTCTCTTCGTAAATGGCTCTATTGCTGTGGTTTGGAGCCGCTTTCATAATGTCCATACCCTCTGGCATGAGGCCCAGGAACATCATGGAGCCAGGAACTCTATTGAGTACGTAACTGAAGTCTTCTGCACCCATCACTGGATTATCCATGAGGCGAACATTGCGGTCTCCAGAGACTGCGGTGGCAACATCTGCAGCAAACATGGCGAAGTCAGAATCATTGACAGTGACGTTGTAACCAATTTCTAGATCCACAGTTACGTCCATGTCATGTGCTGCAACTATTCCTTCTGCAACTCGCTTCAGGCCATCATGAATGAGAGTTCTCGTTCTCTCGCTGACGGCACGCATAGTGCCGTTGATCATTGCCGTCTCTGGAATGACGTTGCTTGTTGTTCCCGTATGAATCTGAGTCACAGTGATTACACCTGGATCAAACACATCAATTCTTCGGGTGACCAGAGTCTGGAGTGCTTGCACAATTTCGCATGCAACAGGAATGGGATCCAATGTGAAGTGCGGAGCACTACCGTGGCCACCTTTTCCTTTCACGGTGATCACAAATTCATCGCTAGAAGCCATGATGGTGCCACCCTTCAAACCAAGGAATCCACCGGGAATGTTTGACGCAGCATGAATTGCAAATGCACCCGTCACTGGAGATTCGTTACCCACATCTAAGAGGCCCTCATTCAACATTTCAGTTGCGCCGTTATAACCCTCTTCACCTGGTTGGAACATAAAGAGAACTCGGCCTGCAATATCTGCTTTGCGAGACGACAAAATTTTTGCCGCACCCATCAGCATTGAGGTGTGAGTGTCGTGACCACACGCATGCATCACATTGTCTACTCGAGATTTAAATGTTTCATTAGTGTCTTCTGGCATGGGCAAGGCGTCCATGTCTGCGCGCAATAACACTGTTGGGCCCGGTTTATCACCCGTCAACATTGCTGCAATACCGCTTGTTGTTTCATGAAGCGTGATATCTAAAGGGAGGCCCTCTAAAGAATGCAGCACTCGTTCACGTGTGCGGGGAAGATGGTTACTGATCTCTGGCCATTCATGTAGGTCGCGACGCAGAGTGACCATGTCATCAAAGAGATCATTAGCTTGTTCCAATAGTCCCGTTGGATTTCCGTGCTGTTCGCGGGCTGAGTCTTCAGAGAGTGGGTTTTTAGCCATGCTCCATGGTAGGCACATTGAAATGGAACATTCTCCAGCGGCACATCCAGGGAACTCCCCACAGGAGTTGGTGGAGCACATGGATGAACGCGGAAATGTGCTGGGTGTGGTGAGTAGGTCGCACATGCGCGCTGAGTCACTGTGGCATCGCTCGGTATTCATTGCGGTGATGTCTCATGATGGTGACCTATTGGTACATCAAAGATCTGAAAAGAAGGATTTATGGCCTGGTTGGTGGGATGTTGCAATCGGGGGAGTCTTGGCGCCAGGAGAAGATGCTGAGGCAGGAGCAATGAGAGAACTTCGTGAGGAGTTGGGTCTCACCGGCGTATGCGTAGAACCTGTAGTGACTGGTGCCTATATGGACAAAGAAGTGAAGGTCCTGGGGTCAATTTTTCTCTGTATTTCAGAAGGACCATTTGTCTATGCCGATGGAGAAATTCAGCAGGCTCATTGGATAAAACCCATAGAACTCAATAACTGGTTGGGTGCTAAAAACTTTCTTCCAGACAGCGTGGCTCTTGTGCTGCCATTTCTTCACATTTAGTAAGGCTTTCCACCGTCAGTGTGGCCCATTTTCAGCCTTAGGCTTTTGGTGTGATCAAAGTTGAGTTCACCATTGAGCCGTTTGTTGATGGCGATCCCCCAGAGCGGGTCAATAAGGCCATTGCGGCCATAGAGGTGCTGGGTATTGCAGTAGAGATTGGGCCATTCGGTTCATCTTTTGTGGCGTCCCAGGAATTAGTGGGTCAGGCATTGTCGGCTCTGATCACCACTGCGTATCAACATGGCGCCACGCACGTTTCTGTAGATACAGAGGCGGTGCCTGGGTGACATTCATCCAACATCCTTTACTAACTGCGGTTCAGCCAATTCTTGATGCTGTTGGTGCACAACTCATCACGGTGGAAGATGCACGCATTTCAGACATTGCACTGGAGTGGGAGGGGGACATCATTGCTGCAGTTCGACTCCCTCGTTTGCATGGCGCGTTAGATCGATTGATTGAACAAGTGGAAAAAGAATTAGGCGCTTCTCTTCCAGAGTTGTCTCGAAACGATAAACAATTAGCAGTGAAGTTGTTAGATCAACGTGGTGCATTTATTTTGCGTCGGGCAGTAGAAGATGTTGCAGATGCCATGGGAGTTTCACGCATCACGGTGTACAACTATCTCAACGCGTTGCACCGATAATTCTTACAGTCGACGTAAGTGAACGTGGTCTACTCGGTGGTTGGCAGATTTCTTCACAATGAGTGATGCACGTGATTTTGTTGGCTCAATGTTTTCCACCAAGTTCTTGCCGTTAATCTCACGCCAAATGCTGCGCGCCATCTCAATTCCTTCTTCATCTGTGAGATGCGCATAATTCTGGAAGAAGCTTTCTGGATTTCTGAAGACAGTCTCACGCAAAGTTTGGAAACGCTCGATGTACCACTGTTCAATGTCTGCTTCGTTTGCATCTATATAAATAGAAAAGTCGAAATAGTCGGAAACAAACTCATTAGCTTCTGATCCCACCTGCAAAACATTGAGTCCTTCAAGAATGAGAATGTCTGGCTGGCTGACGGTGACATCTTCACCTTTTACAATGTCGTACACAACGTGGCTGTACACAGGAGCTTTCGCTTCTGGCGCACCGCTCTTGAGATCACGCAAGAACTGCAGCAGATTCTTTGTGTCGTAGCTTTCTGGAAAGCCTTTACGATTCATGATTCCACGATCTTCCAACACATCGTTAGGGAAGAGAAATCCGTCTGTAGTGATGAGGTCTACTCGGGGATGCTCTGGCCAACGTGCCAAAAGCGCCTGCAAAATACGGGCAAACGTGCTCTTGCCCACAGCTACCGATCCGGCAATACCAATCACGTAGGGAACCTTTGGAGCCATTGCACCAAGGAATGTGGCCGACACTTTGTGCAGGTTTTGTGTTGCGCTGACATACAAGTTCAGT
This sequence comes from Ilumatobacteraceae bacterium, assembly GCA_023253435.1. Taxonomy (GTDB): domain Bacteria; phylum Actinomycetota; class Acidimicrobiia; order Acidimicrobiales; family Ilumatobacteraceae; genus UBA2093. The sequence goes on from JALRGJ010000019.1 coordinate 8,992, forward strand.
AAGCGTGTGAGTGGCAAGTAGACCGCAGCAACCTCGTCGAGATCAATGTTTTCGTTGATGCCTCTGAGTGCAACAAGATCTCTCTCGCGGATGGTGAGGGGAGTTGCAGCCCTGAGGTCTGCCCATTCAGCTCTGTCAAATGACAAATAGCGATCGGAGTTGGGAAGGTTGATCACGGTAAAACGCTACGGCTTTTTGTTATCTACGCCACGGTGCCTTGGGAGAAACAGCACCATCACCGCCAGTAAGAATCTCTACCCCATCTGCAGTAACAACAAGTGTGTGCTCAAACTGGGCAGTTCTACTGCCATCGGAGGTGACAGCTGTCCAGTCGTCATCCCACATCTTGTGTCGCCATTCACCGCTTGAAGTAATCATGGGCTCAATGGTGAATGTCATTCCTTCTCGAATGATCATTGTGTTGCGTGGGTCAAAGTAGTGCAGCACCTGAATATCTGTATGAAAGTTCTCACCAATGCCGTGACCAATGAACGCACGAACAACACCGTATTTGTATTTCTTTGCGTGGATTTCAATTGCCCGCCCCACCTCATTAATAGGTACACCGGGCTTTACGGCTTCAATTCCGTGCCACATACATTCTTCAGTGACTTTGATGAGCTGCTTGTCTTCATCTGAGATATTTCCCACAGCAAAAGTTGCATTGGTATCTCCGTGAACTCCGTTGAGATAAATGGTGACATCAAGATTCACGATGTCACCATCTTCTAGTACACGTGAGTCTGGAATGCCATGACAAATCACTTCGTTGACGCTTGTGCACACACTCTTTGGGTAACCGTGATAGTTCAGCGGTGATGGGTAACCACCCATCTTGATGGTGAGCTCATGAACAAAGATGTCGATCTCTTCAGTTGTGATACCAGGGCGAACAAACTCGCCGGCATTACGAAGAATTTCTGCAGCAGCAGCCCCAGCTACTCGCATTCGTTCAATTACTTCTGGAGACTTCACACGAGACTCACTGTTACGCGGTGGAGTACCAGTGAGTGCATACGGTGGCTTCACAATGTTGTCTGGTACTGAGCGCATGGGGCTGACAACACCAGGCTGAATTCTGCCTTCAGACCCTTTGCAGCATCGCTTGTATTTGCGACCACTTCCACACCAACAGGGATCGTTGGATGCAGGAAGCACCTCAGGTATCTGACTCATAGTCCTTAAGGCTAGAGGTGAATCTGTTTCTGAGGGGCGACTGGTAATTCTTCAGTTCCCTTCGTATCTTGCCCGCCCACACATATTCCAGTGGAAGTAGTGGGTGCACGAGGAGAGGTACATGAGGGAATACAACAATCACAACGGTCCCAGTGTGAGTGAGAGGCTTTCAGCGCTACGCAGCCCCATGCCAGAGCCCTCTCAACACACCGATGTGCACTCTGCTTCACGAGTGACTATTCGACGAGAGTTGTTAATTGGTGGGTTGTTACTGCTGGTGGTGGTTGCAATTCTCTTCCCCGTACTGACTCGGGGTCAGAAATCTCAGGTTGCTGAAGAAATACAGGCCGGTGTGGAATCTATGTTGGCTGCCGATTCAACAGACACTGATTCCCCAAATGCCAATATCGACCAATCCGGCTTAGTTTCGGGCGAGGCATACATTGCACTTCCTGTTGAAAGTGGTCATTTCCCACCTCAACTCAAAGAAGGTCATGTAGTTCGTATATCTCTCACATCTGATCAGAGTGGCGAGACATCATCTTCTTCGTTTTCTAGCACTGCCACAGTTCAGACAATCTCATCAGTCTCTGATGTTGGTTCTACATATGTCGTAACAGTTCTTGCCCCTGAGGAACTTGTAGACAAAGTTGCTGGATCAGACTCTATAGATCTCGCCATTGTGGGAGAGGTTGCGCGATGAATTCTCTCATTTCCTCAATGCAACTTTCACGAGTCATTGCATCTGCCCTTGCTGACGATCGAGTGCGTCGTCACAATGAAGATCTATCACCACCAACTTTGGATGAAGAGCGTCAACTCGCTCGATCAACAGCTACTCAGTATCTGGCAACGCAAAGTCCCAATAACCAGTGGGGATTTGATGCGATTCCAGATGTCAACGAACGAACCTTGATTGAGGATTCCATCGCTCAGGTTTTAGGGCTGGGTCGCCTTGAGCCGTTACTAGATGACGACAACATCTCAGACATTCACGTTCGTGGCAATAGACCAGTGTGGGTGAAGACACGAACAGGGGAGAGAGTGGAGTATCCACCACTCGTTCAAAATGATGATGAATTAATTGATCTGATCCGACGGATTGCCACTCGAATGGGGCATCGGGAACAACGTTTCGACCCAGCGCATCCTGAACTAAATCTTCAATTACCAGACGGATCTCGAGTATTTGCTGCGATGGAAGTTTCTTTACATCCAACACTGATAATTCGTCGTCATAAATTCGACTTTTCATCATTAAGTCAACTTGTAACAAACAACATGATGGAGCCTCAGGTCGCATCATTTCTTGCTGCATCCGTACGAAGTAAGAGAAACATCATCGTCGCGGGTGGTACGGGCTCTGGAAAAACAACTCTTCTTCGAGCATTGATTAATGAAGTTCATCGCAACGAGAGAATCGTCACAATAGAAGATGCATTTGAGCTTGGAATAGAACATTTCGAGGAAGCGCATCCAGATCACGATTCCTTACAAGCACGTGGGGCAAACATTGAAGGCCAAGGCGAAATCTCCATGGCGGACCTCACTCGCATGGCTTTGCGCATGGACCCGGACCGCGTCATTGTTGGAGAAGTGAGAGGTGGGGAAGCCTTTGACATGCTCCTCGCTATGAGTCAAGGAAACAACGGCTCAATGTGTACCTTGCACGCCGACAGTGCTCGATCAGTGTTTCCAAAACTTCTGGCGTATGTGTCCATGGCAGCTATGGGTGTTCCTCCAGAAACCGTGAATCTGTTGATCAGTAGTTCAATTCATTTTGTGGTTCATGTTCAGATGATCGACGGAATGAGACGTGTGTCATCAATTCACGAAATTGTTGGATCTGAAGGTGATGTGATCATTTCCAATGAGGTGTACTCCTCTGCTCACCCCACTTCTGCTTTCACAGCACTCCGTACATCTACTGCGGAATTATTAGAAGAACATGGGTTTGCACGTCCACGGGAACTTTCATGGTCCTAGCAACCAGATACTTTCACTCCAATTCTCGGCGGCAGGCTGATGAGCAGCGAGATCTGGTGGAGTCAATTGCCATTTGGACGGAGAGCTTGAGGGATGCTGTCTCTGCATCCTCAGGTCTTGAACAAGCGGTGTTAGCTACCGAAGCACACTGCCCAAAGAATCTGAGACAACCGATGCAACTGCTTGTTGCATCGCTTCGTTATGGGAGTTTGGAAGACGGACTCAGACGCTTTGCGGATGATGTTGCTCATCCGACTTGCGATTTTGTGGTAGCCGCACTTGTCACGTCGGCTCGTCATCAGACAAAAGATCTTGTGCAGCTACTGACTCATCTGGCCGAATGTGCTCGTAGTGAATGTCATTTGTATTTAAGGATCTGGGTCTCTCGGGCAAGATCAAGAACTTCAATCCGTATTATCAATGGCTCAGTCGTTTCCTTCGTCGGAGGGCTACTGTTATTTAATCCTTCTTATTTGCGACCATTTATCGGTTTTGAGGGAGTCATTGTTCTACTGGGAATCGGTGTGCTCTTCACTATCGCTATTACGTGGTTGCAACGAATTGCAAGTGTCTCAATCCCAGCTCGATTGCTTACAGGAAGAGAGTCGCAATTGTGAGCAGAGTGTTGCCAGAATGTGCTGATCTGCAGTTGCTGGGTATATCAGATGTTCACTTCATTAGATCAGGTCTTCGAATAGTTGTACTGACCACTGGGGCTCTATCTACTGCATTGTTAACTGTCCATAATTTGGTTGTTGCGCTATCACCCCTCGTTTCATTCTTTGTGCTGATTGTGGGAATCCTTTTGTCTTGGACTGTTCCCATTACAAAAGTTATGCAGCGTGCACAGCAGAAGCGCACAGATATGGACCTGGCAGTTGCGGTCTATTTAGACCTAGTCAATGTTTTGCTAGCTGGTGGCTGTGGCATTGAAACTGCAATGTTGTCTGCAGCATCTGCTGGTGATGGTTGGGGATTTGAACAAATAAGGCTCTCACTTGCGCGGGCACAGAGTTCGAGAAGTTCTTATTGGGACTCATTGCGCGAACTGGGAGAACAAGTGGGTATCACCTCACTTCTTGAAGTGGCCAACAGTGTTCAGTTGGCAGGAGAACACGGTGCTCGAGTCAGACAATCACTCACCGCAAAAGCAGAAGCATTGAGGGCTCGCAATCTTGCCCGCGTTGAACATGAGGCAGAGGAGCGAACAGAGCGGATGGGTATTCCCATTGTGCTGATGTTTCTTGGATTCATTCTTCTCATTGGGTACCCAGCCTTTGTGGGCACTGTGAGTGCTTTGTAGGAGCAAAAAAGATCTCATTAGAGAAAGGAAAATATGTCAATTAATCAACAACTCTTTCAGTACTACAAAATCAGATTTGATGCATCGCATGAAAGAGACAAGCAACGTGGTGAAGTAAGTGCAACAACGGTGGTGATGGCTGCTGCTTTGGTAGCACTGGCAATTGCTGTTGGGGCAACGATCAGTACACGTGTGCGTGAAAAAGCAAATGCATTGAACTTGGGCTGACAATGAAATTACGTGAACTCAGCCGGGGTGAGACAAGCATTCAGGCTGTTCTACTCATTCCGGTTGTTTTCACTGTCTATTTTTTAGGTGCGCAAGCGGCAGCATTTTTTCACGCCGCTCATATTGCTCAACTCGCAGCCGAACAAGGAGCTCAAGTTGCAGCGACGGCGGGGACCTTTACTGAAAACGTGGTTCCTGCGCTGAATCGAATGGAGAGTGTGGTGGCGGAGTTGGGAGCCTCAATGTCGAATGAGCCAATTGTC
>JALRGJ010000191.1 GCA_023253435.1 Ilumatobacteraceae bacterium
TTCTGATGCCAAGTAAGAAAGAAGATCAAACTCCTTTGCAGTAAGCGTTACTTCTTGGCCATCAAGGACAGCAGTTCGTCTCTGTTCATCAATGATGAGACGTCCTTCTTGAATAACAGGAGGTGAGTTGTCTGCACCTCTTCGTGTCACGGCACGTATTCGAGCCACTAGCTCTCGTTGACTAAATGGCTTCACCACATAATCATCAGCACCAAGTTCTAATCCGAGAATTCGGTCTAACTCATCACCTCGTGCGCTCACAATGATGATTGGGACAGACGAAGTTTCTCTGATTGTGCGAGACGCATCTAATCCGTCCATATCGGGCAAACCTAAGTCCATCAAGACAACATCGGGCTTTTCAGCAGCAACTGCCGCGATTGCGGACTCACCAGATGACACGTGAAAAACCGACATTCCAGAGTTGCTGAGCGATGCAATCACCGAGGCCGCAATGGACTCATCATCTTCAACGAGCAGCACTTTCACCCCTCTATTGTGCCTCTTTTCTCCATCTCCCCTCCCTTTATAGCTACGCACCTGAATTTGGATGAATCTTGGATAAAGACACACCAATCCCTAGAAATCGACTCTCTATCTTTCATCTCAGCGGGTATTTGCCCGATGAAGAAGGAGCTCATATGAGAACTCAAATAGCAACAGTTCTTTCCGTGGCAGGAGTTTTGGCAGCAGGCGCTGGTGCGTATGCCGTCAACTCAACAGTTCTCAGCGCTCCGGCCTCAAGCCCCATAGAAGTTTCCACCACGCTCCCCAATTCCAATCAGGCTATGGTGAGCCCTGCTGCAGCAACGCCCGGCGACAATGCCCCAGCATCTGATGCAAAAACTGCAGATATCACCCCACAAGCCCAAGCAGTTACGTCCACTACCACTAGTTACCAAGTGGGTACAGCGGGATCAGTTGTTGTTGATACATCAAGCGGAAAGATTGTTGTGACAAGCATTGCTCCTGCATCTGGATGGACAAGTGAGCCTGCTCGCACGATGAGCGATGGCTCGGTAAAAGTTCATTTTGTGTCTGCTGCTGGTCGTCTTGAATTTAAGGCAACCATGTTGAACGGAAAAGTCTCTGTGTCAGTGGAAAGAGATGATCCCATCAATGTTTCGCCATTGCCTGCCCCCGCACCCCCTCAATACAGGGAGCACCATGATGATGACGATGATGATCATGAGGAACATGAGCGCGAGGATCACGAAGATGAGGACGACGATTAATGAAACACGATCCTCTTCTAAAAAAGCCTTGGAATCCTCCAGCAATTGATGATGCCATAGAGGCTCCAGCGCCATCAATCAGATTCAACTCATCTTCAACGAATCGCCGGGAGATTCCTGAATCGCTAACTCGAGCGAAAAGAGTGAAGCACCCAGCTGTGTCTTCACGAATACTCGCAACAGGATTTTCAATTGCTGCAGTCATTGGGGTAAGCACGGCCTATGCTAAAGCCCAGAAACAAGAAGAGCTTCAAAAACTGATTGATGCGCAGTTAGCGTCAACCAATTCACCTGAGCAGAGTGCCGGAGTACAAGCCCAAAGCTCTCCCACACAGTTGCCACCGGCAGTAACTCCAAACTCCACACCTACAGTTCAATCACCAGCTAGTTCTGTTGTACCAGAGACCCCAGTGGTCACTTCTCCCAACATTGTTCAGGTACCTGTAGCACCCGCTCAACCGGCTCAACCTGCCTACACACTTCCAGCCCAAGATCGGGGAAGTCAGCCAAGTGGTGGATCTCAATAACTCCCCTGTGACGACGCTCTTTTCTCGAGATCATCGACGCATCATGGGAGTGGATTGCATTGTCTCCGTGAGCGCTTCCCACTCACCAATCCTTGTTCAACGATGCCTCGACGAATTGGAGAGTTTGGAACAACTGTGGTCTCGTTTTTAACCAAGGTATCACTCAAATCGCGAAATCTATACGCCGCCTTGTTCATGCGGAGGTATCATTGATGCAACTCGACATTGAGAAAATCGAAAACAACTCAATTACATACTCCCATCGAGCCAGCTCAATAAGGCCCATTTTCGCAAAACCATCACCTGCATGCGAAACTGAAAAAGTCAAAAAATATTTCTATGGGAAAGGATTTGCTCATAAACCAAGTCTTACTATCGACGAGATTGCAGGAGCGATGAAATGGTCAAGAGATAAAGCACTCGGTCTTATCTCTAACTGGCCTATTGACGAAATGATACTTGCCTTTGACTGTCAAGAGATTGATAAATTGTGGGAGTTCTACAACGCTAAGCAGTCAACGAGTCCGGGCAAAAAGAGAAAATTAAGTCCGAATGAATCCATCGCCAAAAAGATCATTGAGTGTGAGGACAATGAATGGATCTCATCTTTGAAATATTGCTCCGATGATGATCCTCCCGAGACTCTCGTTTGTCTCCTGTGGGCAAGTTTAGATGAGCATGCCAAAAAAATTGAAGATGGGACACAACTTGACGACACAGGCTACAGAAAAAAGGAAAGACGAATGCTAAGACAAGTCTACACATCATCCATTGAAAATGACTTGTCCAGCGATGATAGTGAACTGGT
>JALRGJ010000192.1 GCA_023253435.1 Ilumatobacteraceae bacterium
ACTCACTGTGATTTGCCCAGTACTACAAAGGAAGTGACTCTGACAGCACCGATAAGGTCATAGACGTGGTTATCGAGAGAATTGAACTCGTTCGAACACAATTACCCCTCGTTGAGCCCTTCGTTACCTCGTACGGAATAGAAACAAACCGTCCCGTTTTATACGTGCATGTCATAGGCGCTGAAGAGGAAGGCTGGGGGGAATGCGCTGCTCTCTCTCATTCGCTTTACACATCTGAAGACGTAGACAGTTGCGCCCATGCGATTGAGAATCTGCTGATTCCACTTCTATCGCCTACAACGACGGCCCAAGAATTCATCACTCTTACTTCTTCACTTCAAGGCCACTACATGGCCAAAGCTGCAGTAGAGGCTGCACTCCTTGATTACCAGTTGCGCCTTCAAGGTGTGTCATTTGCTGCATTCTTGGGAGCGACCCAAACACGTGTGCCATCAGGAGTTGCAGTGGGGTTACAACCAAATGCTGAATCGTTAATAAAAACGGTGGGTCGATTTCTAAAAGACGGCTATCAACGTGTCAAATTGAAGATTGAACCTGGCAACGACATAGAGCCGGTTCAGATAGTGCGTAGCGAATTTGGAAGCAAGTTGTTGCTTCAAGTTGATACCAATGGTTCATATACCTTGGAAGACGCACCGCATCTTTCCCAACTGGATGAGTTCGATTTGTTATTGATTGAACAACCACTTGCAGAAGATGACCTCATGGGGCATGCAGAATTAGCAAAACGAATTCACACGCCAATTTGTTTGGATGAATCGATTGTCTCTGTTGCAACAGCTGAGATTGCACTTGATATGGGTGCATGTTCAGTCATCAATATCAAGCCTGGTCGAGTGGGAGGATTTCTTGAAGCAAAGAAAATTCACGATCTGTGCCTGTCTCGTTCAATACCTGTGTGGTGTGGGGGAATGTTTGAGACCGGCCTCGGCCGCGCTGCAAATTTGGCTCTCGCAGCCCTGCCTGGTTTCACCTTGCCCAGTGATTTGTCTGCCTCACGGCGCTATTTCGAGACAGACATCACCACCCCATTTGAACTGATCGACGGCTTCTTAGAAGTACCTCAAGGCCATGGATTTGGCAGAACCCCGTTGCCTGAAGTGCTTGCAGGGCTTGCCCCTCAGGTCACCAGCCTCACCATTCCCATGTGACTTTTGTTTACAGAATAAAAATCTGTATTGAGTACAGAAAAATGCGCTACTCTGTGGCTCATGATCAGCCCAGAAGAATTGCTGCGTTCTCACAATCTCAGCGTGACAGCTCAGCGCCTTGCGGTTCTCAAAGTTGTACAAAGAGAACCTCACAGCACAGCCGACGACATCTACAACAATGTGTCGGCGGAGATTGGCACCATCTCGCGCCAATCTGTGTTTGACACGGTCAATAGTTTTTCTGAGCGTGGTTTATTACGCCGTATTCAGCCCATGGGTTCATCTGCACGATATGAAACTCGAATTGGGGACAATCATCATCACTTGATCTGCAGGTCATGTGCTTGCCTCGTTGATATCGATTGCGTAACTGGCATGCGCCCTTGTTTAACAGCTGCGGACAATGTTCCGCATGGCTATGTCATTGACGAAGCCGAAGTGATCTTCTGGGGCTACTGCCCCAGTTGCCAAACCCAACAACCCCCCACTGAATCAATCAGTAAGAAAGGAAAGAAATGAGCACCGAAACAACCGGTCAATGCCCCGTGGCTCACGGAGCAAACACCACATCGGATATGACACCAAATGAGTGGTGGCCAAAGAACCTCAACTTAGACATCCTTCATCAACATGACTCCAAGACAAACCCCATGGGTGACGACTTTGATTACCGCACAGAAGTGCAAAAACTTGACGTTGCATCTCTCAAGAAAGATCTTGAAAAGTTAATGACTGATTCTCAAGATTGGTGGCCCGCAGACTGGGGTCATTACGGCGGTCTCATGATTCGTATGGCATGGCATGCAGCTGGTACTTATCGAATTGCCGATGGACGCGGAGGTGGTGGCTCAGGAAGCCAACGCTTTGCACCGTTGAACTCTTGGCCAGACAACGCAAACTTGGATAAGGCACGTCGTTTGTTGTGGCCCATCAAGAAAAAGTATGGCAACAAAGTGAGTTGGGCAGACTTGTTCATCCTGGCTGGCAATGTTGCATATGAATCAATGGGGCTCAAGACTTTTGGCTTCAGCTTTGGTCGTCCAGACATTTGGCATCCAGAAAAAGACATCTACTGGGGCGAAGAAAAAGAGTGGCTCGACTCCACCCGTTATGACGGTGACGACCGTGAGTCACTGGCAAACCCATTGGCAGCAGTACAAATGGGGCTGATCTATGTGAACCCACAAGGTGTAGGTGGTCAACCAGATCCATTACGTACCGCACAAGATATGCGCGTCACCTTTGGCCGGATGGCAATGAACGATGAAGAAACCGTTGCACTCACTGCAGGCGGTCACACCGTTGGTAAAGCTCACGGAAATGGCGATGCATCAATTCTTGGCCCAGAGCCAGAGGGTGCAGACATTTCAGAACAGGGTCTTGGCTGGATGAACAAC
>JALRGJ010000193.1 GCA_023253435.1 Ilumatobacteraceae bacterium
CGAGATCAAAAAACGCTGCCGCTTTCTTTTCGTTCGATTGCGTCATGAGTTCACCGCCAATGCATACACCCGATTACGAGGGACCCCGAGAGCGGCGGTGACTTCATCAATTGCATCGCGTTTTGAAAGCCCGCCGTTCATTCGGTTAGCTATCTCTTGCACGATGATGAGATCAGAAATCTCGGCAGCCTCATTGGTGGCTGGTTCAATAACGATGGCGTATTCACCACGAGGTTCCGTTGACTCCACGTGCGCAACTGCTTCGGACAATGTGCCTCGCCACAACTCCTCATGCAATTTTGTGAGTTCGCGTGCAATGCATACTCGACGGGATGGTCCACATGCTTCTGCTAGATCAGAAAGAGTGCGCATAAGTCTGTGTGGTGCTTCATACAAAACAGTGGTGCGACGCTCGTGTGCAACTTCTGTGAGTCGTTCTCTACGTTCGCTGCCACTTCGTGGAAGGAATCCGTCGAAAGCGATTCGGGTTGTTGGCAAACCACTGAGCGCGGCCGCCATCACAAATGCTGCTGGTCCTGGTGTTGCGTGAACTTTGTTTCCAGCTGCAATTGCCGCGCGGACGATTCGTTCGCCTGGGTCACTGATGGCAGGTGTCCCTGCATCTGTAATGAATGCAACAATCTCACCAGTTGCTAACACCGTCAACACATCTTCAATGACATCGTGTTCTGTGTGTTCGTTTGCAACGATTAATCGTTCCGGTTGTGCTCCAATGCGTTTCAACAAAGTTCCACTGTGGCGAGTGTCTTCACAACAAATGACGCGAGCAGATTTGAGTACCGCGGCGGACCGGGGAGAAAGGTCATCGAGATTTCCGATAGGTGTGGACACCAACCACAAGCCAGGGTGCACAACAGAGGTGACTTCGTCATGGTTCAACAACTCGCACCTCCACAACGTCTCCCACTTTCAGATTCCACTTCTCTAAAGACCCCGATGCCGCCTCAATGACTGTGTGGGCGCCTTTTGTGTATGGCCCAACGCGCCATGGTTTGAGATGGCCAAGAGATATCACGGTGCCATCGGGGGCGAGATAAATGAGGTCGAGTGCACACCGCATGCCAATGGAATGCACCCAATTGCATGGCTCAATCACGAGCGGATTCACAATCTGAGATCTGCCTATGAGACCGTTTCGTTTTTGCGATTTGGTGACTGTGCGCTCAGCTGCCGCAAGAACGTTTCCATGACTGAGTAGCCAGACTGGCTCGAGGGATTGCGGGCTTCTCATCGGCTCTATTCTTGCGGGCAAACAGCCAACGGAGACTGCAATGAGCGAAATTACATATGAGACGGTGAAGTACGAACGTGCGGGTGAGCGAGTGGTTCGCATTGTTCTGAACCGGCCCGATAAGAGAAATGCGCAGAACAGCGCGTTGCTCTATGAGTTAGATGACGCTTTTCAACGTGCGGTTCTCGATGATTCTGTAGGGGTCATCATTTTGGCTGCAGAGGGACCAGATTTTTCTTCCGGTCATGATCTCAAAGACCCCATCACCATTCATGAAGACGGGCCTCGGTCTTGCTGTGGAGGTTTTGATGCCCCGGGCATTGAAGGATGGTGGGCAACGGAGCGTGAAGTATTTGTTGGATTGTGTGAGCGTTGGAGAAATATTCCTAAACCAACAATTGCTGAGGTACACGGGAAAGTGATTGCGGCTGGTTTGATGTTGGTGTGGCCATGCGATCTCATCGTGGCAAGTGATGACACCGTCTTTAGTGATCCGGTCGTTGCATTCGGAGTAAATGGTGTGGAGTACTTCAGACATCCCTTTGAGATGGGTTCACGGAGGGCAAAGGAGATGTTGTTCACTGGGGGAAATATGAATGCAGCTGACGCATACATGTTGGGGATGGTGAATCGTGTTGTGCCTCGAGGAGAATTAGAAAAGACAACTCTTGAGTTGGCTGAAACTATTGCTCTGCGTCCTTCTATGGGGCTGAAGCTTGCCAAGCAAGCAGTAAACCAAAGCGAGGACAGACAAGGCATCACAGATGCAATGTGGGGCGCATTCTCGCTTCATCAATTAGGCCATGCGAATAACTTGCACATCCACGGCTCGCTTATTGATCCAAGTGCTGCTCAAAAAATTCGTGACGCTAACAAGCGTTCTTAAAGATGCGTCATTGTGTGATTGCTACACATTGAAACGGAACTCGGTGACGTCGCCGTCGACGAATTCGTAGTCTTTTCCTTCTGAGCGAACTTTTCCTGCGTCTTTTGCTGCGTTCCAGGAGCCCAATTCAATAAGTTCATCCCAGTGGATAACTTCAGCACGAATGAATCCACGCTGAATGTCTGAGTGAATTTTTCCAGCACATACAGGCGCTTTGTCGCCGGCATGGAATGTCCATGCACGGGTTTCTTTTTCGCCGGTGGTGAAATACGTACGTAATCCGAGCAAGTGATAAGCGCTACGCACCATTTTTGCAAGTGCACCTTCGCCAAGCCCGAGTGCTTCCAGCATTTCAGCACGATCTTCAGGTGCCAGTTGTGCGGCTTCTGCTTCAATCTGAACACTCATGCCCAG
>JALRGJ010000194.1 GCA_023253435.1 Ilumatobacteraceae bacterium
AGTGGTGGGGAAGACGGCTTCAGAGGTGGGTCTGCTGGCGAACAGCCGGGCCCCAGACTGTTGCCTTACAAAGTCCGTAAGCCAGTTATTGCTGCTCTAAATGGTCATGCCGTGGGGGTGGGAATTACCTATCCGTTGTTGTGCGATATTCGTATTGCAGCAGATAGCGCAAAGATTCAATTTGCAATGGTCCGACGAGGAATTATCCCTGAACTGGGTTCTCATATTTTGCTTCCTCGCATTATTGGATTTGCTCGCGCCACAGATTTGTTGATGACGGGAAGAATGGTTCTCGGTACGGAAGCAGCAGATATCGGCCTCGTGAATGAGTCGTTGCCTCAGGAGCATGTACTGGCACGGGCAATGGAAATTGCTTCAGACATTGCAAAAAATACAGCCCCTCTCTCTCAAGCAGTTGCAAAGCAATTGATGTGGAGAGACTTCTCTCAGAAACTCGAAGAGACCATGAAGTTAGAGGGGCAGATGCTAAATGTGTTAATCCCCAGTGCAGATGCGGGGGAGGGCGTTAAAGCATTTTTTGAAAAGCGCGATCCTCGGTGGACCTTAAAGGTCTCGTCGGACGCTCCATCAATTCCGAACTAGGGTGCGATCATGAACACAGCACATGTCAACGGAATCACTCTCGCATTCGAAGACTCAGGGGGCAATAAGCCTGTCGTCATTTTGAGCCACGGCTTTCTGATGGATCATTCCATGTTCGATAAACAAGTGGAGGCACTGAAGGGCCAGTACCGAGTGATCACCTGGGACGAGCGTGGGTTTGGTGGAACCAAGGCCACAGGTGACTTCAGTTACTGGGATTCAGCCAACGATGTTCTTGCATTGATGGATCATCTCTCCATTGATTCTGCAGTTGTGGGCGGAATGTCTCAAGGTGGATTTTTGTCGTTACGAGTTGCACTGACTGCACCGGAACGAGTGAAAGCACTCATCTTGATCGACACGCAATCAGGAGTAGAAGCTCCTGAAACGGTAGAGCCCTACAACAACTTGCATGCCGCATGGGTAGAACACGGCTCAATTGCAGTACAGGACATCATTGCAAGTCTTATTCTTGGGCCAGGCGAGTGGCCAGAGTGGTTTGCGAAGTGGGCGGTATTGGAAAAAGATCAATTCACAAAAGCTTTCAATTGTTTGATGCATCGTGACGACATCACTGGACGACTTGGTGAGATCACATGTCCTGCGCTCATCATTCACGGCACCGCAGACGCAGCGATTCCTATGGAGAAGGCTGAAGTTCTCCGTGATGGTATTGCTGGCGCAACAACGCTGGTTCCCATTGAGGGTGGCCCTCATGCGGCGAATATGACTCACGCGGAGCCAGTGAATACTGCAATTCTGCGGTTCTTGGAGGCAGTGCTCTAACTGGAATAATTGTGTCCTCGCACGTCTAAGGGGGACACATGCCATTAGAGCTAGATCTAGGCCCAGCAGCACTTGAATTCCGTATGGAATTGCGCGAGTGGCTTGAGGCAAATAAACCTCGTGATCTCATTGGTGTTGATGCCAATGAGTTGCAGCGCGGAAAGATTCCTGGTGCAAGTGAGTGGGCAAAGAAACTGACTGATGCCGGATACATGTGTGTGGCATGGCCAAAAGAGTTTGGCGGACGGGGTCTCACTGGAGTTGAGGTTGCGGTACTTAATGAGGAGTTTGCACGTGCAGAAGTTCCCCGAATCACCAGAGGAATGGGTGAGTGGCTTGTTGGTCCGTCCATCATCGTGTGGGGAACAGACGAACAAAAGAAGTATTTCTTGCCACGCATCATTGATGGAACCGACCGTTATTGCCAAGGATTCTCTGAACCTGATGCCGGTTCAGATCTTGCATCATTGAAGACTCGCGGAGTTATCGATGGTGAAGAAGTCTCCATCACGGGACAAAAGGTGTGGACATCTGGCGCAACTGAAGCCAACATGATGTTTTGTTTATGTAGAACAGATCAAGATGCACCTAAACACCAAGGTATTTCCTACGTCCTATTACCGATGTTTAAAGCTGATGGTTCATCTAATGGAATTGAACTTCGTCCTATTCAACAGCCTCACGGCGGTTCACATTTCACGGAAACCTTCCTGACCGAGTCACGTGCTCCAGTTGCCAACATCATTGGAGGCATGAACAACGGCTGGCGTGTCACCATGACAACTCTGGGAAATGAACGAGGCGGTCACGCCACTACTCAACATGTGGAATACACCAAGCAATTTTGGTCTGCGGTCAAGCTTCTTCAGGAGAGTGGCAAGGCAGACGATCCCATTGTTCGTCAAAACTTGGCATGGGCATTCACTCACGTGGAGATCATGCGCTACCAAGGCTTGAAGCTGTTGTCTGAAGTGATGGCTCGCAAAGAACCAGGCCCAGGTGCGTCTATCAACAAAATGTTCTGGTCTGAATATGCCCAGAAGTTCTCCGAGCGAATGATGAACGCACGAGGTGCTGATGCAATGTTGATTGTCGAAGACGGTGACGGCAAATACGTCGCTGATCGCTGGACGTCGATGTTCTTCCAGCATCGATCC
>JALRGJ010000195.1 GCA_023253435.1 Ilumatobacteraceae bacterium
AGCAGGTGTCGGACCGGGAACCCGGTGAAGTCCGCACGGCGCTGCGCGCAGCGTTGGATGACACGATCATCCCGGCCCAACATCGGATGCGCAACGACGCACCTCCCACCGGTTCACGCATCTCCGGCTTGACCATCGTGCGCAGTTCCTGGACGCTGGCTGCGTCACCTATCTGGATCATCTGTGCTGCGTGGGTAGTTCTCATCACCGGCCCGGAAGTGAGCAGGGAGGGAGTTGCGCGCGGTGTGGCACTCGTCGCCGCCAGCACCGTTGTGGTGGGGATCGCGTTGACCGTGGGCCGCTGGATCACTCCACGCGGACCACTGCCACCCGCGCTAGTGCTGGTGCTCACCGTGCTGACAACAGCGGTGATCGGCACCATCGCCGTGCACCCGATACGCAACTCGGGTCCGGTGCTGCCGCTTGGGCAGGTGCCTTTGCTACTGGGGCAGACGACGCTGCCACTGCAGGAGCATTTTCAGTTGATGATGCCTCGCCAGACGCGCCTGCTCGGCGCGCCTTGGAGCGATTCAGAAGGTGCTCGGGAATCTCGGTCACTGCACTTACCTCTCGAAGAGACCAATCAGACGGGACGGGAGGGCGGGAGCCATCTTTTTGTGTCTGACCTCCCCACGATAGACAATTTGGGCTCTCAAAAAGCAATCATCACTATTGCACAAGGTTTTCCGCACAATGGCACAACCAAGGCCGCCAATCTGGACTGGGAAGTGACAAAAATTGCTTGTGGATGAATTGGGTCGGAGACGGGAAAGCATGGCTAGTGTTTCTATTGCTTAGGCAAACCCCGACCAGGACAAAACCGTCACCAGGACCGGAGAACCGGAGAAGTAGAACAATCCATGCTCGCGATTGACATCCTCAGATGGCCCGGAATGAACCAGGCATTTCTGTTCTCATTCATATTCACTTCCGCAATGTCGCTTGCTGTTATTCCCTACAGCAAGCGTCGACCTGTTGACCGGAAGGCCACATGGGGCGAAGCAATGGTGGGCTCGGTGTATGTCTTCTTTGCAATGTTCCTTGCATTTGGCGTTGTTCCTCACCAATTCATCGACCATGCAGACAAAGAACTGGGTTGGCGTAAAGACAAACTTCTCAACGGACCATTCGACATTTTGCAAGCAAAGGCAAATGGCGGAAACTTCCCCTTCACTTTGAGCTACGAAGCCCTTCGTGATGTCATTGTCATCGTTATTCACGTGTACTTCATTGGTCTCATGATCTATCTCTTCGCGTACTGGCAAAAGCGTGGAGAAAAGGCTGCAAGCAAGCAGATCGAATCCTCTTCATACGGTCGTCCACTGGTGAAGAAGGCATAGGAAAACAGTCATGGCACGCACCGACGCCAATCCACCAATGCCTGAATGGTCAACTGAGTATCAACTCGTTGAGGTAGATGCCGATTATCTCGGTAAGGCCGTCAAACCAAAGCAGTTCATTCATATCGATCAAAGTGAATGCATCATGTGCGAAGGATGTGTAGACATCTGCCCATGGAAGTGCATTCATATGGTGACGCCAAACGCAATTGCTGAGGCTCAAGGAACTGAACTTCCCGGAGATGACCCCTCCGACAATGTGATCTTTATCATCGACGATGATGTGTGCACTCGTTGCGCACTGTGCGTCGATCGATGCCCAACGGGCGTCATCATTTTGGGTAAGGCCGGCGCGCCAGACCCAGCAGGTGATGCTCATACCCGTACAAACAATCATGGCTACGGCTATGGAATGCGCCTCTGAGGTGAATCAACATGGCAAAAGTTCTCGATAATCCCCGTCCCACACTGAAGGAACGCGCTGCCAAAATTGGTGGTCAGATCCAAGGCAGTCAGGCATGGAATTCAATTTTCCGTCCTGGCTCCATCTTCCGTAAGGGTTACACCGATAGCCCACGTAACCGTTCATACGTGATTATGAACTCGGTGCTGTATCACTTGCACCCGGTAAAAGTGAAACGACATGCAGTGAAAGTGAGTTACACACTCTGCTTAGGCGGATTGAGTTTCTTCTTGTTTATCTTGCTCACAGTCACGGGCATTTTCTTGATGTTCTTTTACAGGCCAACAGGTGCAAATGCGTGGCAAGACATTCAAACTCTGCAAACGTCTGTCACCTTTGGTTTGTTAATTAGAAACATGCACCGCTGGGGCGCTCACCTCATGGTGCTCAGCGTGTTTTTGCACATGGCTCGCGTTTTTTATCACGGTGCCTACAAGCCACCACGTGAGTTCAACTGGGTGATCGGTGTTGTTTTGCTGACGCTCACACTTCTACTTTCCTTCACGGGTTACCTGCTTCCATGGGACCAGCTGGCTCTCTGGGCTGTAACTGTGGGAACCAACATGATGGGTTATACCCCCATCATGGGTTCACAAGTTCGATTCGTCCTTCTTGGAGGAGTTGAGATTGGATCAGAAACACTGTTGCGCTGGTATGTGCTTCACGTGTTGATGCTTCCATTCGTCATCGTGATCTTCATGGCTATCCACTTCTGGCGCGTCCGTAAGGACGGCGG
>JALRGJ010000196.1 GCA_023253435.1 Ilumatobacteraceae bacterium
CTCCATTGTGACTGCTGCATCGTGCACAACAAACTGTTTAGCACCTGTAGTCAAAGTGCTGCATGAATCAATTGGGATTGCTCGAGGAGCTATCACCACAATTCATGACGTCACCAATACCCAAGTAATCGTTGATGCTCCACACAAAGACCTTCGACGAGCACGATCTGCCCTCAATTCGCTTGTTCCTACATCCACTGGGTCAGCAACAGCTATCACCATGATCTACCCAGAGTTGAATGGCACAGCAGTACGTGTGCCACTCCTCAACGCCTCCCTCACCGACTGCGTTTTCACAATGGAGCGTGACGTGACGGTGGAGGAGATCAATGGTCTCCTGCGCTCTGGCGCCGAAGGACCACTGCGAGGGATACTCGGATTTGAGGAGCGCCCCCTAGTATCTGCCGACTACACCAATGACACTCGCTCCGGGATCGTCGATGGACCCTCCACAATGGTGATCGACAACCGAATGGTCAAAGTTCTGGTGTGGTATGACAATGAATACGGCTATGCATTTCGCCTCGCGGAATTAGCAGCAAAGGTTGCCAATTCTTTGGAAATCACCTCATGAAATTGCGTGATTATGTCCTCGTCACTGCGGGATATTGGGTCTTTACCATCACCGATGGTGCTCTCCGGATGCTCGTTCTCTTGCACTTCAATGAGCTGGGGTACTCACCTGTTGCAATTGCCTTTTTATTTCTGGCCTATGAGTTCATGGGGATTATCACCAACTTGCTCGGAGGATGGGCTGGCGCCCGACGGGGACTCAACAACACATTGATGGTGGGATTGCTTCTGCAAGTTTTTGCTCTGATTGCTCTGGCATTAGAGCCCACTCAATGGCAACAGTGGCTTTCGGTCACATTTGTCATGAGCATGCAAGCGATTTCTGGGATCGCAAAAGATCTCACCAAAATGAGTTCAAAGAGCGCAGTTAAATCTGTTGCGGGAGATGGATCCCTCTTCCGACTAGTAGCAATACTGACGGGATCAAAGAACGCCTTAAAAGGAGTTGGTTTCTTTGTGGGTGCTGCTTTGCTATCGGGAATCGGGTACGACGGAGCACTCATGTCCATGGCTGCAGCATTAACCGTTACGGTCATTGCACTTAAGTTTCTCTTGCAAAGTGAGATGGGGAAATCAAAAACCAAACCGCCACTGCGTTCTCTTCTGTCAAAGTCTCACGCCATCAATCGCCTCTCCGCAGCAAGATTTTTTCTCTTTGGATCTAGAGATATCTGGTTTGTTGTTGCGCTACCAGTTTTCTTATCGGAACAACTGCAGTGGTCTCACGAAGAAATTGGTGGTTTTCTTGCGCTCTGGGTAATCGGATATGGAATTATTCAATCCCTTGCGCCGCGATTTCTTTCACGTTTTCGATCAGATACTGACGAGGTCACATCGGCACATCAGTGGGCATTTGCGTTGGGATGCGTCTCTGCCATTCTGGCAATTCTCATCAGTTTTGATGTTGCGCCTGAAATAACTGTGATAACTGGGCTTCTTGTTTTTGGGGCTGTGTTTGCCCTCAACTCTTCCCTCCATTCATTTCTGGTGCTCGCATATTCAAGCGATGACGAAGTTGCCCTAGACGTTGGCTTTTATTACTCCGCTAACGCAACAGGGCGATTATTTGGCACTTTGCTCTCCGGTCTCCTGTATCTGTGGGGCGATCTCACGCTCGCAATATGGGGAACAACTGTTTTCGTCATAGCCACTTGGTTGCTCACATTGGGCTTGCCACCGTTGCCCTCCGCTAACACAATCGACATCAGAACCGTTGACGCCGGAGACTGATCTTTCGATCTCTATTGCACTGCCAAACTGGCGCGAAATTCTGCATCCTCAATGAGAGCCTGAATCTCTGGAGATGGCTCACTGAGTCGCTCCAAAGTCACAGTATGAATCTCACCGGTGAACCGATACACATGCGGATAAAAGCCAACGGCAGCTCCGGAATCTAAACCGACGTCAAATGTCTCACCACTGATAGAAAACACCACTGGCACCGTTTGTTCAATGCGAACATGTCCCACTGGTTGGTTATCTATGGAGAGCACCAATTCTCCCCCAGCACCAAAACCTCCGTCGTACACAAAATCAACAACAACCATGTGACGACCGTGCACAAGAGCGTGAGCAGAACGAGCGATGTAGTGATCTCGGCCAAACCGGTTGTAGTGAAAGACGGGATGCCCTGAAGAGTCCACGTAGAGAGACCAGCCCGCCATGTTTCCACCTTGTGCTGCAATGACTCCTTCGCCACCGGTATCACCGACAGAGATGTCGGCGGAAATCTTGAATGAGCAATTTTTTACATTGATAACAGAGCGCTCTGGCATTCTCCAATTGTCGGTGGTGTAGGTCATTTTTGTTCGGCCACCCAATGCTTCAGGCACCACAATTTTCAGACCGAAGCCCTGACCAGGTTCTTTCAAGGGATACACATTGTTGCGGCGTGCTTCTGAATCAAACATGGCTTGCAACTCAGCCAACTTTTCTGGATACTCCTGCGCGAGATCA
>JALRGJ010000197.1 GCA_023253435.1 Ilumatobacteraceae bacterium
CAAGATGATTAGGGCACCTAGGCCAAGCAGCCCAAAGAGCACATACAGCACCCATTGAGGGCTTTGCTTCTTGAATTGGGGCACAGGAGGGGTGTAGCGGCTGCTGGCAGATACCCCAGTTGGCTCGGTTCCGTGCATATGTGATGGAGAAACGTTGCCACCCTTTGGGGTGACGCGCCCGCCCTTTTTCTTGTTCTGTGCCACGGGGCAAGTGTAGAGCCCCACGGCAAGGAGGGGAAACTCACAAATCATTTCGGTATTTGCCCGTACAGCAGGCAGGCTATGACATGGCCCGCATTCTGGTGATCGATAGTTACGACAGTTTTGTCTACAACATCGTTCAGTATTTGGGTGAGCTAGGGGCCGAGCCCATTGTGGTGAGAAACGATCAGGTCACTGTGCAAGAAGCACAAGATATGAAACCAGATGGTGTGTTGCTATCACCAGGGCCGGGCAGACCAGAAGATGCCGGAATCATTTGTGAAGCCATCACTGCTTTCGCCGGTCATACGCCGGTGTTTGGTGTGTGCCTTGGACATCAGGCCATAGGTCATGTGTATGGCGGAGACGTGGTACGCGCACCAGCACTGATGCACGGCAAAACATCTTTTATTACCCATAACAACACAGGTGTGTTTGAAGGTTTGCCATCGCCACTGGAGGCAACGCGGTATCACTCATTAGTGATTGAGAGAAGCTCTCTACCCAAACAATTAGAGATCACTGCTGAAACGAATGAAGGCCTCATCATGGGTGTGCGTCATAAAGAATTAGATGTTGAAGGCGTTCAATTTCATCCTGAAAGCATTCTTACTTCAGCAGGACATGATTTGCTGAAGAACTTTTTGAAGCGTTGCAATTAACCGGCGGTTGCGGCGTCGCGACCAACGGTAAGAACAATCTTTGTTCCTGGTGTCACCATTGTTCCCACGGCTGTGCCTTGAGAAATTACTTTGCCAATGTTGGCGTTACCTGCTGCTAGGTCTGCGTAATCAATGGTGTAGCCAAGCCCAAGGTTTGTGAGCGTTGAGGTTGCCTGGCCTTCAAGCATTCCCTTCACAGATGGCATTGCCACAGGCGCAGGACCACTTGAGACATACAGGGTGATGGTGGAACCTTTATCTACAAGAGTTCCTACAACAGGATCTGTTCTGACAACTGCACCCTTTGGCACTGTTGCACTTGATTCTTCTTGCACGGAAACAACGAGCGCATATGGCTCACCGGTGAGGAAGGTTTGTGCAGCAGAAGTTGTTTGACCAATGACAACGGTGGGAATAGACAACTTGCCAGAACCACCAGCCAAGTACACAGTGACTTTTTCACCCTTGGCCAACTGTTGACCACCAGCAGGTGACTGCACAGATACTTGACCAGCTGGGCGAGTGGAGTCGATAACGGTGGTAGGAGCAACTTCAAATACAAATCCGGCTGCTTCAATTTGAGCGCGAGCTGCTTCCTCTGTCAGGCCGGTAACAGGGGGAACAGCCACTGTTTGTTGAGCAAATACAAGGGTGATGGTCTCGCCTTTAGATGCTGTATCGCCGGCAATGGGTGATTGGCTCATCACAATTGCGGTGGTATCACACACGGTTTCTGCGGGGTTAAGAGCAACGGCAAACTCGGCAGTTTCTAGTTGCGCCTTTGCAACATCACAGGTTTTGCCTTTGAGATCGGGAACGTCGAGACCAGATGATCCACCCATGCTGATAATGAGAAAGGTGAGCGCACCCACAATGGCTACACCGGCGGCTGCAATACCAATAAACAGGTTGCGACGATGTGGTTTTTCATTGTCGTCGTAATCGGGCAATGTTTCAACAGGCGCCATTGTTGCTGGCATCACAGTTGTTTGTGCTGGCATAGCCATGGTGTCTGTTGCATTTCCAACAGGAGCCATGACTGTGGTGGCTTGGTCGAGTGATGCTGATGCAAGCGGTGCTTTGCCCATGCGCGCACGTGCTTCATCTACAGCGAGTGTTGGTTCACCATTAATGAATCGGCGCAGATCATCGCGTAGTTGTTCCGCACTGGCATATCGAACTGTTGCGTCTTTGGCCATGCACTTTGCAACAATTGCTTCAAGTGCCATAGGCACATTTGGTACGTGCTCTTTGAGGCGCTTTGGGTCTTCGTTCACTTGCTTGTAGGCAGTGGCAAGCGCTGAGTCACCCGTGAATGGTGGAACACCGGCAACAAGTTCGTACAACACAATGCCAAGTGAGTACAGATCGGATCGGAGATCTAAGCCTTCGCCTTTTGCTTGCTCTGGTGAGAAATATGTTGCGGTTCCCATCACAGCACCGTCTTGAGTGAGACCTGCATCGTGACCAGCATCGAGAGCGCGAGCAATGCCAAAGTCCACCACTTTGATAGCGCCATCGTCTCCCATGAGGATGTTGGCGGGTTTGATATCGCGGTGCACCACATTGTTGCGGTGTGCATAGGCGAGTGCGTTGGCAATGGCGGCGGCAACCATGGCGGCAGAACGGGGAACAAGTTTTCCTTGGCGGCG
>JALRGJ010000198.1 GCA_023253435.1 Ilumatobacteraceae bacterium
CACTTCATCGACAATTGCAAAGTTGTGCCCACGTTGAACTTTGCGATCCAGACTTCCCGCCATGTTGTCGCGCAAGTAATCGAAACCAAATTCGTTATTGGTTCCATAGGTGATATCGCAGGCGTACTCATGGCGCTTTTCATCTGCAGAATCACGTTCACCAGGTATGACAAGACCAACGGTGAGACCCAACCACTTATGAATTCGACCCATCCACTCAGCGTGAAAGCGAGCGAGGTAGTCGTTCACCGTAATGACATGAACACCATCGCCCGTGAGACCGTTGAGATACGCAGGAAGAGTGGACACCAATGTCTTACCTTCGCCGGTCTTCATTTCTGCTACCCAGCCAAAATGCAGTGCCGCACCACCCATAATCTGTACGTCGAAATGACGCTGTCCAATCACGCGTTGGGCAGCCTCACGCACAACCGCAAACGCCTCCACCAAGATGTCGTCGAGAGTCTCACCCTTGGCTAATCGGGCCCGAAACTCAAGAGTCTTTCCCCGAAGTTCATCGTCTGTCAGTGCGGCCATATGAGGTTCGAGGGCGTTGACGTCGGGTACGAGCCCCTGGAGGGCCTTCACCCGCTTGCCATCACCGGCTCTGAGGACGCGATCGAGAACTTTCATGCAGTTTCTCAGCCTACCTGTGGCACACCCGTGACCCAGTTCGCTCTGAATGAAAGAAGATGGCAAGAATCTTCCTATGGGAATTCGTACCGTTGATGCAGTGATATTTGACCTTGGCGGGGTCATCATGAAAAACGGTGGTCCTCGAGATTTCACTCGTCGTTTCCCAGACCATGACCCAGCAGTTGTTGCTGAAATTGTGATGGGCCCCCACCACCTAGACACCGACCATCAGTGGCATCGAGTGGAGCGTGGCGAAATCACTCTTGATGAATGCAGAGCGATCACATCTCAAATGCTGAAAGATGCTGGGATAGTTGCCACCGTTCCCCCAGCACAACCGAAAAGTTCAGGTTCACCATTCAATTTTGAACTCAATACAGACATGGTGGACTTCATTCATGACCTAAAGGCTGCTGGTCTTCCCATTGGCATTCTCACCAATAATGTTCGGGAGTTTCGCGAAATGTGGTGGCCTCTCATGGATTTCGATTCTGTCTTTGACACCATCGTTGATAGCCATGAAGTAAAAATGCGCAAGCCAAACCCCGCCATTTATCACCTCACAATGGAGAGACTTGGAGCAGTTCCTCAACGCACCGCATTTTTGGATGACCTCATTGCAAACGTCAATGCTGCAAATGACCTCGGCATGCACGGCATCCATGTTGAAGAAGATTCGACTGGGGCTATTACAAGAGGTCGCGAGCTATCCGGACTCTGAGCTCTCAAGACTCGGGACACTATGGCTTCCACGACAATGCAACACACAAAACGTGGACAGAACCTGCAGAAGCAAGCGCCTGAGAGACTGCCCTGAATGTTGCGCCAGTAGTAGTGACATCATCGACAACAACGATGTTTTTGTTTCTGGCACTGGGCTTTGCCACAAATTTTGGTCCCCTCAAACGTTCTTGACGGAGAAGGCCGCTTTGACTGACATGAGATGTTCGCCGCAACAGGGATCGAACCGGAATGTCCACAAATGCCCCAAGATGTCTTGCCAATAACTCTGCTTGATCGTAACCCCGTTGTGATTTTCGTGATGAAGTAGTTGGCGACCACGTAATCGTGTTCATCTCGGTCAGCATGTTGAGATGAATGAGCCGAATGGATAATTCTTCTGCTAGCCGGTAAGACACTGAAGGTTTGTTGTGATATTTCAGATTCAAAATGTCTTCCCGCAAGGTTCCCGAGTGAACCCCCAGACCAAAAAATGTGACAGGCACTAATTCTCCCCTGAAACCTTTCACCATTTCACTACGGTGTAACTCCATGGCCACCACCGCTCCTCCCCGCCCCTTACGCGAACGATTTACTGAACGTCTCGCGAGATGTGTGGTGGGGCTTGCGTGTTTTGGAACTGGAATTGCGTTTTTTGTTCGTTCCGATCTAGGAGTTCCTCCGTGGGATGTCTTTCATCAAGGAATTTCAGAGCGCACCGGACTTGGACTTGGCACTGTTCTCATCATTGTTGCCTTTGGAGTGTTGTTGTTCTGGATTCCACTTCGCCTCCGCCCAGGGCTTGGAACAATTTTGAATGCAATAGAAATTGGTGTAGTGGAAAATGTTGCCCAAGAGCTGATTCCGCACACAGACACCTTGATCACTCGCATCATTTATATGGCACTTGGTCTCACCATCATTGCGGCCGGCTCTGGTTTATACATTGGCGCAGAGTTTGGTTCCGGACCTCGAGATGGACTCATGATTGGTCTGCACCAACGTTTTGGCATCAGTGTCCGTTTTGCTCGGACAACTGTTGAGATCACCGTGATGATCGTGGGCATCATTTTGGGTGGCCACATAGGTCTGGGGACTTTTGTGTTTGCGTTGGGCATTGGCCCCATGGTGCAGGTGACATTAC
>JALRGJ010000199.1 GCA_023253435.1 Ilumatobacteraceae bacterium
ATCCAGAGGTCATAGTGCTGGGTGGAGGAGTGATGGACTCACTCTCTGCGTTTATGTCAGAGATCTCCACTCATTTTTCTGACGCTTTATATTCGCCACACATGAGGCCACATCCTCGATTGGTAGGTGCTTCACTTGGTGCTCAGGCGGGTGCAATGGGAAGCGCACTTATTGCTGGCTATTCAGACGCCCATCTCTGAGATCTTTCAACGGCTTGAAGCCATTGCTGATGGTTGCCACGGGGTGACTGAGGTGTGAAGCGCTGATCAAGAGTCCACATGGCGCTGATTTCATGCACATCGGACCACACTCCCTCGGCAAGACCTGCGAGATATGCAGCGCCCAATGCAGTGGTTTCATGATCTGTTGGACGTAACACTGGAACATTGAGTTCGTTTGACTGATCTTGCAACATTGCATCCATTACCGATGCGCCACCGTCTACTCGAAGTTCGTGAAGCGTGACTCCACCAGCTTTTGTCATTGCATCAATTGCGTCTTTTGTTTGGAACACCATGGCATCTACTACTGCTCGAGCGATGTGGGCTCTTGTGGTGCCGCGAGTGATTCCAATAATTGTTCCTCGCGCATACGGATCCCACCAAGGGCTACCAAGACCAGTGAATGCGGGAACACAGAACACTCCGCCTGAATCAGGAACGCTCTCTGCAAGTGCTCCGATTTCTGAGGAATCTTTGATAATTCCCAGTCCATCTCGTAGCCATTGCACAGCGGCGCCGGTCACAAAAATCGCTCCTTCAAATGCATAAGTTGCGCTACCGGTTCCCAGATCCCATGCAACTGTTGTGAGCATTCCTTCAGCTGGCTCCGGACATGTAGAACCAATGTTGAGTAGAACAAAACTTCCCGTGCCGTAGGTGTTCTTTGCCATTCCTGGTGTTGTACACACTTGTCCAAATAAGGCCGCTTGTTGATCTCCAGCGATTCCAGAAATCGGTATGCCATCGGGAACTCCGGGAACTCCCGTTGTCACTCCATAACGACGGCTAGACGGTTGCACCTCTGGCAAGGCATGCAAAGGAACGTGAAGGAGGTCGCACATCTCTGGGCTCCATTGCAACGTATTGATGTCAAACAACATGGTGCGACTTGCATTGCTGGGGTCAGTGACAAATACAGAACCTGCAGTGAGTTTCCAAATTAGCCATGTATCAATGGTGCCGATACGAAGATGTGGTGCCGGAGCTGTGTCTGTGTTTTTTAAAAGCCATGAAGCTTTAGTTCCAGAAAAATATGGATCAAGGACTAAGCCAGTCGTTTTTCTCACAAGAGGCAGGTGCTTATGTAATTGTTCGCATGTATCTGCTGTGCGTCTGTCTTGCCACACAATTGCATGACCGCTCGGTGACCCTGTTCTTTGGTCCCACGCAAGCACAGTCTCTCGTTGATTTGTAATTCCAATGGCAGCGATGGGTTCAGATAGTTGTGCCACAACTTCTGCCAGAGTTTCTGATGCGGCACGCCAAATATCGTTTGCATCGTGCTCCACCCAGCCAGGACGAGGGAAGTGTTGGGGAAATTCTTTATAAGAGGAAAATGAAGGTCTCCCGTCGGGGAATACTGCTCGAGTGCGTACCCCAGTGGTGCCGGCATCAATGGCAAGGACAACAGTCATGTCTCTGTTTTAGTCGTTGTCCGCCATCGCATGAGCAGTGGTCAATAGCGAAACTAGATCAGCATGAATGTGTGGCTGAGAGCACAACACCTCTGCTGGCGTTACAGGCTGACCAGTGAAGTCGCTAAATATCGCTCCTGCCTCGGAGGCAATGATGTGGCCTGCGATGAGATCCCAAGAATGAAGTCCCCGCTCGAAATATGCGTCGTATCTGCCACATGCCACAAAACAGAGATCAATGGCAGCTGCGCCGAAACGTCTGATGTCTCGCACGTTGCCAACAACGTGGGTGAGTACCTGTGCGTGTGCCACTCTTTTTGCTGGGTCGTAGGCAAATCCGGTTCCTACCAGAGCATCAGAAATAAGAGAATTTTTTCTGACGGTTATCGGGGAGTCATTTACGGTGGCACCTAGTCCGCGTCCTGCACTGAACATCTCACCAAGTGCAGGTATGTAGACAGCCCCCACCAATGGGCCATTGCTATCTGTTGCGCCAATGCTGACTGCCCAAGTTGGGAGGTTGAAGAAGAAGTTTGTTGTCCCATCTATTGGATCAATGTGCCATGTGATTCCAGATGACGAGGGTTTGTTCGCCCCCTCTTCACCAATGAGGCCGTCATCGGGGCGCGCTTCTTGTAACGCAGCAATGATGAGTTCCTCGCTGGCTTTGTCGAATTCCGTCACGAGATCTGTGGGAGTTGATTTCGTCGAGATTGATACGTCACCTCGTTGCCTACCAGCCAGGGCCATGTCGCCTGCTTGTTGAGCAATGGAAACTGCAAGTGCTTGCAGCTCTGAAATTAGAGAAGTCATCGTTTGTCAGACATTTCGCGCCATTCCCCAAGTGCTCGCAACACCAA
>JALRGJ010000200.1 GCA_023253435.1 Ilumatobacteraceae bacterium
CCCCTTGCCACACTCCAGATAACTGAATGTGACGCCGTTTGCAGTGATGGACCCGGTGGTAATGGAGTGACTCATGCTCACACCGTAGTCCGTCACATGCGACAAGGGTCACGGTGCTCACCACTGTCCAAGAGCGCTTCCACTGCGTAGCGTTTCTTGCATGGGGGCAAGGCTGCTGAATGTGACGTTCCATGGCGTACGTGGTTCAACGCCGTGCAGTGGGCCGTCCACTGAAAAATATGGCGGCAACACCTCATGTGTGTCTGTCACTACAGAAGGTCAACAACCAATTTTGTTCGACTTAGGCACCGGTCTTCGTTACTTCGGCAAACAATTTGCCAATTTGTGTGATGGTGCTTTGCGCGCGACTGCGCTTGTCACCCACCTTCATTGGGATCATGTGCAGGGGCTTCCGTTCTTTACTCCAATGTTAAAAGAAGGTTCGCATCTCTCTATTTATGGTCCACTGCAATCAGATGGATCAAGTTTTCAAAGTGCAATGGAGAACGCAGTAAGCCCACCCACATTCCCTGTCAATTTTGATGCGTTCCCTGGAACTTTTGAATTTCACAGCGTGGCAAACGATGAATTCACAATTGGTGAGTTCACTGTGACATCTCGTAACGTGCCTCACACGGGCATCACTGTTGGATATCGACTTGATTTCAATGGCAAGTCTGTCGCGTATATTTCCGACCATCAGCAGCCTCTTGATGGCACGTTTGATTTTCCAGATTCTGTGCGCGAGTTAGTAAACGGGGTGGATCTCCTGATTCATGATTCTCAGTACACCCCTCAGGAGTTTGCTCTTAAGGCAAATTGGGGCCACTGCACTCCTGAATTTGCTATTCGAATTGGTGCAGAGTGTGGAGCCAAGAAGGTCGTCCTCTTTCATCATGATCCGGAAAGAACGGATGCAGAGCTGGATGCGATCATCAAGTTCAGTGAGTCGTGTGGCGTTGAAGTTGTGGCTGCTGCAGAGGGCCTAACAATCACTCTTTAGTGAAGAAGGTCTACTGTGGTTGCGTGACCGCAGAATTTGATTCATCGTATTTTCGTTCAGTACTTGGACATGTAGCTACTTCCGTGGTGGTGGTGACAGGTGTTAATTCCTCAGGAGAACCGTTTGGTATCACCATAGGATCATTTGCTTCTGTGTCACTTGATCCGCCACTTGTGGGATTTTTCCCTGGTATCAACTCTCGTTCGTGGGCTTCAATCAGAGAGTCAGGCCGATTCTGCGTGAATGTCTTGAGTGGGTCTCAAGAAGAATTGTGTTGGAGATTCGCAAAAGAAGGTGACGATAAATTCGCCGGCCTTAGCTTTACAAAGACAGCGGGTGGGTCACCGGTGCTTTCAGACTGTGTTGCCACTATCGACTGCTCTATTGAATCGGAAACTGAAGTGGGAGATCATTACTTTGTTCTTGGTCGAGTGGAATCACTTGAGCATGCTGAAGATGTTCTTGATGCAATGATCTTTTTCCGAGGAAAAGTTAACAGCGTTAATTACAGGGGCTAGACAATGCTCGCTTGGTTGTGTGCTGCAGTAGTGGGTTGCGTGCTCTCTTATGCAGGAGCTTCAAAATTCACTAACTGGGAATCATGGTTGGCAAGCGCGAGAGCACAAGGCGTGTGGAAAGTTATTGCGTATGTCATTCCTGGTATTGAGCTTTTGCTTGGAGCTCTTTTAGTAGTGGTTCCCTCTGTAGTTGAGGTTTTGGGTCTTGCCACTGTATTGCTTCTGATTTTCACTGTTTATTTAGGTGTAAGGGTTGCCACTGGTTCGCAAATACCGTGCGCATGTTTTGGATCTCGAGTGACAACTCCACCGAGCTGGAAAGATGTTTCACGCAATTTTGGCTTAATACTTTTGCTTGTGATGTCTGCTGCGCTTCGCTAGTTCTTTCTGCGCTTTACGCAGTCCATTGCAAATACAAGAGTCTTTGCTTCATCTCGCCATTGCTCGTATCGGCCGGTTGGGCCTCCGTGGCCCGCTCCCATATCGCACTTGAAGAGAACTCGCGTATTCGGTGATTCATGTCGAATTTTCGCTACCCATTTCGCTGGCTCGTGGTAACTCACACGTGGATCATTGAGTCCCGCCGTGACATAGAGATCCGGATACAGATCAGAAGTGGTGTTGTCATAGGGCGAATAACTCAGGATGTAGGAGGCATAGGGTTCCGCTCGTGGGTCGCCCCACTCTTCCCATTCAGTCACCGTGAGGGGGAGCGATGGATCGCTCATCGTGGTGACTACATCTACAAACGGAACTTCAGCGATTGCTCCAACAAAGCAGTTGGGGTCCATGGTGATGCAGGCTCCCACTAAGAGTCCGCCGGCACTTCCACCTCTGACAACAAGCTTCTGTGGATCACAAATGTGTGCAGCCCCCAGATGATGAGCAACGGACAAGGTGTCTGTGAATGTGTTGACCTTGCTCAGTAATTTGCCGT
>JALRGJ010000020.1 GCA_023253435.1 Ilumatobacteraceae bacterium
GTGATGAATATGCAGTGGCACGTATCGGCGCGACTGTCGCGATGAGAGATGCCAGCGCAAGTGCAGCAATGAACAGCTGTCCTGTACGTGGTTTAATCGCCAGGCTGCATCTCATCTGTCCATTGTGGCAAGGTTGTGAGGTGATTCGTAGGCACTTCTTCACCTATTTGGCGCTCTCCACCATGGGTGTAGCCCAACCCATTCTTGATCTATATGGCAACAATCCAACAGTTTTCTCTGCTGCCAAAATGTCGCCACTTGAAGTGGGCTTGTTTGTTGCCGTCGTTTTGCTAGCGCCACCAGTTTTGGCACTCCTTTTAGATAGGTTCACACGCCAATTTGGAAACAAGGTGAATGAAGCAACACGACTGTGTGTAATTGGCGGATTTTCTGTGTTGTTGGGTTTTGCCATCGCGCGTTGGCTTGATCTTCCTGGTGATGTGTTGCCTGTGGTTGTGGCGGGGGCATGTGGGTATGGAATTCCCAAACTGTTTGACACATACAAACCTGTGCGCGAATGGTCTCGTTGGCTCTCGTTTGTCGCGTTAGCTGTGTTGGTAAATGGGATTGTTCAATTGCGGCCAGTATTGGTGCCTACCGATGGTCCTGATTCTGACGCTGTGGTGGGAAATGCAGATATTTCAGTTCTGCAGCTGGTTTTTGATGAGCTGCCGTTGTATCCGTTATTGGATGCAAACGGTGACATCAATGCTGAGCGATTTCCCGGTTTTGCGGAATTGGCGAACTCGTCTACCTGGTTTAGAAACTCAGTAGCTGAGTCAAACTTCACGCATCAGGCCGTGCCTGCGGTGCTGGCATCGGCTGTTCCTCAACAGAGTGGTGGTCCGTTCCTGGCCCAATACCCCAAGAACATCTTCACTTTATTCAACGGAAAGATGAAGGTGGGTGGAGTAGAGCCAGTGACCAGCCTGTGCCCTCACAAAACGTGTGGCACTGTTGGCGGAGACACGTTCTCTTTTGATGTGTCTCGGTTGAAAACATTTTTCCGCGATGCGTCCTATGTATATGGTCAACGAGTTTTCCCCCCAAAGATCCGCGCACGGATTCCTTCTATTGAGGGAACGTGGGGAGGTTTTGGTGCAGTGGCAGACCGATTCAAGGACTCATTTGATGTGGGGGCCTTCAGTCAAATAGAGGCAATGGATAAGGGCATTGCTTCCCTGATCAACGATCCAACACCCCGAGTGCAGGTTGTCCATGCCCTCATGCCCCACGCGCCATGGCGTTTAACTCCTGATGGTCGAGTGGCACCTCTGTCTCCATCTATCACGACATCCAATCCAGAGAGTGAAGATGGGGTCCGAGACACCTATCAAACATTTCTCCTGCAGCTTGGTGCCTTAGATGCTCAAATCTCAAAAAGTATTGGCGCTTTGAAACAGGCAAATCGTTGGGACAACACCTTGGTTGTAGTTACTGCAGACCATGGAATTTCTTTTTTGCCTGGCCAACCTCAGCGACATACTGACTTCTCAGACGAAGGCCAATCTGCAGACATTTATCGCATACCCACATTTATTAAATTTCCTCGGCAAACACAAGGCGAGATCAGCGACTGCGCTATCTCCAATTTGGACTTGTTGCCTACCATCATCGATATCACCGCCACCAAAACCAGTTGGAAATTTGGTGGGACCTCCGTTGCAAAAGAGTGTCCAATTGGGCGTACGCGCGAAGTGGTGTCCGCAACAGGAGAGAAGATGGAGATGTCTGAGGGCTTTGAAGTAATGGCCGCAAGGGTTCAGCATTACTCACAGACGGTGACTCACGTTGGTCCATTGACCAAAGTGCCTGCTGTAGGTTCATCGGCTTCATTAATTGGTAAAAAGATCTCTGGAGAGATTTCCGATTCCGTTATTACGAGTTGGAGTGTTGATCAGAAAGCTCGATTCAAAAAAGTTTCTGATACCAAAGGTTCTCGTGTTCCGTCGTTGATAACCGGGCGCGTACAAATGTCTCAACAAATGCCCGATGGCGCTGAAGGGATTGTGGCGATTGATGGAATCGCTGCTGGAGTAATTGGCGAGATCTCAAACGGGCTTCCCAATCTGTCTTACACGGCTGTACTTGATTACTCGCTGTTGACAGATGGTGCTCACACACTTGAACTTTTTGTGAGATCACCGGATGGAGTCATCACAAAAGTTGGCGCTCCGCAGTAGCGCCTAAATAGAAGAAGTAACTACTTCTGGATATCTTGCAGTGAACGCACCATATTTGGCACTTCGGCAATTGTGAGCGGCCTACTAAAAAAGTAACCCTGTGCTTTGTAGCAGGAGAGTTGAGAGAGGGTCTCTAGCTGGTCTGCCTCTTCAACGCCTTCAGCAACTATGTCTGCCCCAAGAGTGTTGGCCATAGCAACGATGGTGCGCACAATGCTTTGGGTCTCATGCTCGTTCACAATGTGTTGCACAAAAGATCTATCAATCTTGATGCACTGAATAGGAAATTTTTGCAACAGAGAAAGTGACGAATAGCCAGTACCAAAGTCATCAATTGCAATGCGAACACCAAGCGAGTTCAATTTAGACAACGCATGGAGAGCCTGTGTTGGTTCTGTAATCATGACGCTTTCGGTGACTTCAAGCCATAACTGGGACGGAGATATTCCGGAGTTGGTGAGAGCATCTCGCACAATGGTCACAAATTGTGGATCGTGAATTTGGCGAGCGGACACATTGACATTGATGGTTGTATTTGAAGTGCAAAGACCAGTATCCATCCAGAATCGCAATTGCATCAGCGCATCGTTGAGTGCCCATGAACCAAGTGGAACAATGGTGCCGGTTTCTTCTGCAATAGGAATGAAATCAGCGGGGGAGACAGCAACGCCATCTTCTCTCTGCCATCTCATGAGTGCTTCAAAACCAACAACAACGGAGAGATTGGTATCCACAATTGGCTGGTACACCATGCTCAGTTCGTCTCGTTCCAAAGCTCTGTATAGAGCCGTTTCAACATCAAGCCTCTTTGTGACTGTTTCCAGCATGGAATCATCGAAAATTGCAATGCAATTGCGGCCTGCATCTTTAGCCCGGTACATGGCCGTATCTGCATGGCGCATTAATTGGTCAGCACTAAGTTCCACGCCTTGTGGTGCATAGGCAACGCCAATAGATGCTGTGACAAACATGTCCCCCTCTGCCATATGGACTGGATCCCTAAATGCGTCAAGCACTCGCTCGGCAAGAAGTACCGACTGAGTGGGGCTCTCAGTAGATGGATCCAGAATCACAAACTCGTCACCGGCTATACGGGCCACAGTGGAATCTCCTGAAATAGATTGCAACAGGCGTTTGGCCACAGTTGCTAGTACATCATCACCAATGGAGTGTCCGAGACTGTCGTTGATATTTTTAAATCGATCAACATCAATAAATAACACTGTTGGCTGTTTTGTACTTTTCCATGAGTTGTGAAGTGCAGAATCAATGTATTGAAGCATCAGCACTCTGTTGGGTAAGCCTGTTAGTGAGTCTGTTAACGCATTGCGCATGAGTTGCTCTTGGGTGTGAGAATTGGAGCGCACCGATTGGATGATTCTCAACATCACAACTGTGGCCAACACAGAAACGGAAACAGTCCGCACAACTCTGTCAGAAGTGTCTTGCGCATCTGTCAGAGCCAAAACCACTACGGGGGCAATTAGTGATGTAGTGGTGATTACCATCCGCGTCATCAGAGGTGGTGTGATGCGTGAGATACCACGAGACAGAACATTGCGTGAAGAAGGATGAATCAGTGCGCTCATTGAGAAAAAGAATGCTGTGATGAGAGGGGCATCAACCGTCTCCATCTGAAGCGGCTGAGATGTCCGTACCGAGACAGCTCTCAGAATGATGCCGGTAACGACAAGTGCTGATGCACCACCAATAAAAGACACAGATGGAGAAGTTGATGCATCTGCAAAGAGAACTGTGGCTAGTAAGAAAATGATGATCATTGCGATGCCAAGCGCAACTCCTCGGGCAATGGTGAGTGAAGATGAGGTGGTGGAAGTGATGGTGGGTTGAATGAGATACACCCAGGCGAGCACCCATGCACCCAATCCAATTATGAGGCCATCAGTTAGTTCGTTGTATCGCTTGCTAAGTAATCGCCGTTGAGCAATGTAAAAGAGGCACACTGCAATGACGAGAAGGCCTAACCCAAGAACTATCTCGTGCGCAATCATTGAGGAGTTGCTGGCATTCGATGTGTCGTGTGAGCGGGTGTAGGAGATTGCGGCAACTGAAGCCGTTATCGCTGTGATCACTGCAACTGGGGGCTTGTGGAGATAAGCGCCGATAAGCCCACATATCAACCCCATCCAGGTTGCCCCCCATAACACTGATGGCTGGAGAGAAGAGGTGGCTGAAACGCTGGCAATGGCTAGACCAGTGGCGGCCACCAGAAATGAGAGAGCCGAGAACGCCTTACGCCTCACAACAGCCAATTTTCATCATGTCTTGACCACCCGTGTGAACCCTTCAGAAAGTACTACGCAAGGCCAGTATTTGTGTGGAATCGGTGTCTTTTGCTGTCGGTAGATAGATTGAAAGCACATGTCCACAGTTGCCCCTACCGTCACGGTTGTTGTTCCGGGCTCTCATCTCATGGCCGAACTTCTTGGCCCACGAGATGAATACCTTCGTCGTGTTGAAGAATCTTTTGCTGACGTCTCCGTGTCTGTTCGGGGTAATGAAATTCAGTGCAACGGACCTCGTGCTCACCAAGTGGGAAAACTGTTTGAAGAAATGGTGTTGCTGTTGCAACGGGGAGAACGTCTTGATCAGTCTGTAATGGACAGAAGCATCGTGATGGTTCGCGCTGAGCAACGTCCTAGTTCTGTTCTCACTGACGACATTTTGAAAGGCTCACGAGGCCGAATGGTCAGACCAAAAACTGCGGGTCAGAAACGCTACGTGGATGCCATTCGTGAAAATACTGTGACCTTTGGAATTGGTCCCGCCGGAACAGGCAAGAGCTGGTTGGCGGTTGCAATGGCGGTGCAGGCGCTTCATGCGCGACAGGTGCAACGAATTGTTCTTACTCGTCCAGCAGTTGAAGCGGGAGAACGTCTGGGATTCTTGCCCGGTGACCTCATGGCCAAGATAGATCCTTACTTGAGGCCGTTATACGACGCTCTGTACGACATGGTTGATGCTGAGGCTGCTCAAAAATTGGTGGAACGCCAAACAATTGAGGTTGCACCTCTTGCGTTTATGCGAGGGCGAACCTTAAACAATTCATTCATTATTTTGGATGAAGCGCAGAACACCACACCAGAGCAGATGAAGATGTTTCTTACAAGAATTGGTTTTGGCTCCAAAGTTGTCGTCACTGGCGATATCTCTCAAATCGATGTGCCAGATGGAAGAAGCGGTCTGCTCGGCTTAGAAAAAAAGTTGGGCGGAATTGACTCGCTGTCTTTTGTATATCTAGATGGCTCTGATGTGGTGAGACACAAGATTGTTGCCGACATTGTCGCCGCATATGAGAGAGCTGGGACTGAACCGACTGCAAGGAAGCCCAGACGTGTCTGATGCTCGACCGCATATCAATGCGCCAAAAAGAAGCGGTGGAGATGGCGTCCCTGACGTGTATTGCAGTAATGAGCAAAATGCAGTGGAAATAGATCTCCCTCGCTGGAGAGATCTTGCACTTGCCACTCTGATCTCAGAGGGGGTACGGGGTGCATGTGAGTTGTCAGTGTTTTTTATTGATGAGTCGGCGATGACAGATCTCAACCAGGAACATATGGGTAAAGACGGGCCCACTGATGTTCTGGCGTTTCCACTCGACGGTGTTGAAGTTGTGGAAACGCAGGGTCCTGGCGCGCTCACAAGAGGGCCAGATAGATCTCACCCCGACCATGACGATATGCCTACGCTGTTAGGTGATGTATTGCTATGTCCGTCTGTTGCGGCCAAACAAGCGCCTAATCATGCCGGAAATCTCGATGACGAATTGGCGCTCCTCGTAGTTCATGGAACTCTCCACGTACTTGGTTACGACCACGACACAGAGGAGGCAACTGCGGTGATGCGTCAACGCGAGCGCGACATTCTGTCCGAGCACCATTGGCGCGGTCCAGTGCCTCAAACGTTTAGGCAGGAGCAGTCGTAATGTTTGGAGACGCATTGTCCACCGCAGATGTGTGGATGCTCATCACCATTCTTGTCCTTTTGCTGTTTCTTATCTTTGCATCACTTGCAGAAATGGGGCTCTCGAGAGTCTCTAAACCAAAAGCACAAGCACTTGCAGATTCCGGTGCACGTGGCGGTAAATCATTGCTTGCTCTGGTAACTCATCCAGAACGTTGGGTGAATCCTCTTCTTCTGGCTGTCAATGTTGCCCAAACAGTGCAGGCAACTCTGACTGGTGTTGTTGCAGCCCACCTATTTGGCCCGGCAGGGGTTGTAGTGGGTGTCTTGCTCAACGTGGTGGTGTTCTTTGTTTTTGCTGAGGCAGTCCCCAAAACCTACGCAGTGCTTCATGCAGATAAGGCAGCATTATCTACATCCAAGATGGTCACGCTTCTCGTTGCGTTTTGGCCCTTGCAAATGGTGTCTCGTGCGTTGATAAAGCTCACCAATGTTGTTGTGAAGGGAAAGGGGCTGGAGAAGGGGCCTTTTGTTGGTGAACAGGAATTCTTGGGAATTGTTGAAGCTGCTGCCGAAGAAGAGATTATTGAACACGAAGAACGTGAGTTGATTGAATCAATCATTGAATTTGGCGACACTGTTGTTCGCGAAATTATGACTCCACGACCAGACATGGTGATGGTAAGCGATGAAGTCTCCATAGATCATGCTCTTGATATTTCCTTGTCTGAGGGTTTCAGTCGTCTACCTGTCATGCGAGAAGGCGCAGATGGAATTGACGATGTCATTGGCATTGCCTATATGAAGGACCTCTTTCAGAGGGCGCGTGCAGGTGAAGGTTCTCATCGACTAGATGGCATTGTTCGTCAAGTGGTGATGATTCCTGAAAATAAGCCAGTTGCAAAGTTAATGAGAGAAATGCAGCTCGGCCATTTCCACATGGCAATCGTGGCTGATGAATACGGCAGTATCGCCGGATTAGTCACTCTTGAAGACTGCTTAGAAGAACTTGTTGGGGAGATCGTGGATGAACACGATGAGGAAGATCCGGAAGTCACTCAACTGGCAAATGGCGAGACACTGGTAGACGCCAGTATGTCTGTTTCAGACTTCAACCATCACTTCGATATCAATCTCGATGAAAAGGAATACGACACTGTGGGCGGCTTCATGTTTGGCACCCTTGAACATGTCCCATCGGTGGGAGAGTCGTTGGAGTTTGATGGTTGGAAGGTTGTTGTTGAGTCTTTAGAGGGACGCAGAATTACCACTATTAAGTTGTCTCCCATCATTAGTGCCGATTAAGCACTTCGCTATTTGCTGAGGGATTTCACCAATTCCGCTCGTTTCGGTTTGCCAAGCGGTGTGCGTGGTATCTCAGACACCATGACAATTTCTTTGGGGGCGCAATATGCAGGCAAAGATTTCTTCACGTGCTCTCGAACTTCATCGAGGGAGATTGTTCTTTGTGTAACCAACCACGCAACAACTCTCTGTCCCCATTCAGGGTCTGGCGCGCCTGCAACACACACCTGTAAAACTCCAGGAAGGCTGGACAGCGATTGCTCCACCACTTCTGGCCAGATGTTTTCTCCACCGCTAATGATGAGGTCACCTTCACGGCCTTCTACATGCAGAACATTGTTTGAGAAACTCCCGATATCTCCAGTTCTAAACCAACCTTGAGCGTCTAGTGGATTGCTTCCATCTCGGTATGCGCGCAACAGCATGGGGCACCGAAGCCAAATCACTTTGTCGCGAATCTCAATTTCTACGTTGGTGAGTGGTACACCGTCATACACAACACCACTTCCTGTTTCTGTCATGCCATACGTAGTGACACAGTTAGATGGCCTTGTAGCGGGGGGTTTTGCTCCACCTAGCAGAATTGTTCTGTAGAGAGATGCGTCCACTCGTTGCAATGCTGTGGATACGAGAGATACCAGGGTTGCTCCGTTGTTGGCTGCGGCGGTGTAGTCGGCAACAGTGAATTCAGGAACTGCGATGAGGGGAGTATTTGTAATTAGAGAACGGAGAATCACACTTAATCCACCAACATGTGAGGGTGGCAAGCAGGCCAACCACTTATCCTTCTCGTTGACCGCTAGTCGCTCTGAAGTTGCAAATGCACTTGCTCTAATTGCGTCATGGGTCAGTACCACTCCTTTTGGTTGCCCCGATGTTCCACTGGTGGTAACCACCACGGCATCGCCATCTAGCACCGGCACGCCAGGAATCTTTATTTCTTCATTCTCAGTCGCCATCAGCGTGGGTTGAATAACCGACAGCAATTCATCAATTGCAGGCTGAGGAAGCCTCTGATCAAGAGGAAAAATGGCGTCGCCGTTATCCCATGCCTTTTGGATGCGCTCAACCAACCGAGGGCCATTAGGCATGTTGAGGCACACCAGCTCATTCACGGTTTCAGCGTACGGGCGTGGAACACTGGAGAGGTGACTTCAGAAAATTCGCCACTACATCTTGGATGGAAAAAGTGGGTGATTGGTGCGCGACCAAGAACCTTGCCTGCCGCTCTCGTGCCTGTGGCTGTTGGTGGTGCGTGTGCATCTGCATCTGCAGACGCAGTGTGGTGGCGAATTTCGCTGGCGCTCATTGTGAGTCTTGCATTGCAGGTGGGAGTCAATTACGCCAATGACTATTCCGACGGAGTGAAGGGTACTGACTCAGTACGAGTGGGACCGTTGCGGTTGGTGGGATCAGGAGTGGCATCTGCGAGCGCGGTAAAGCGCGCAGCTTTTATCTGTTTCGGGGTAGCAGCTATTGCAGGTTTAGTGCTGGCTGTTCAAACGAGTCTGTGGCTCATACTTGTTGGCATTGCTGCCATTATTTCTGCGTGGACATACACCGGGGGGCCATTGCCATACGGCTATGCGGGCTTGGGTGAAGTATTTGTATTCATCTTTTTTGGTGTTGTTGCAACTATGGGAACTGAATTTGCTGTGTCTGAAAAAGTCACCGGTGTTGGTGCAGTAGCAAGTGTTGCTGTGGGGGCGTTTGCTTGCGCGCTCCTAGCAGTCAATAATCTGCGCGATATTCCTGGTGACACTGTGAGTGGTAAGCGCACACTTGCGGTGAAACTAGGTGATGCGGGAACTCGAAAATTGTTTGCTCTGATCCTCATGGCTGCAGCGACCGCAATTGTTGTTACATCGTTTACCGCAGGACCTTTTGCAATGGCGGGCCTCATTGGAGTGATAGCGGCCAGGCCTGCAATCTCTGACATTGCGAAGGGTTTAAAAGGGCGAGACCTTATTCCGGTATTAGGCGCAGTGGGGAGAGCTCAAATGATTTTGGGCGTTACTTATTCAGTTGGCCTGGTTGTTACCTTGAGCGCGTGACAAAAAGTCCGTCAATACACGGAGAAAGTCATTTGTATTCTCTAAGTGAACGGTGTGTCCAGAATTTGGAATGATTACTAACTCGGAGTGAGGAATGCGGGACTGCATTCTTTTCGCAATGTCCACAAATTTCTGATCATGTTGCCCTGCAATTAAAAGAACTGGCATGGAAAGTGTGTGCAGTTGGTCCCATAGTGGTTGTTGAGTACCCGTACCTGCAAAACGAAGAGAATTACCTAGGCCAGTTGCAGTGTTGCGAAGTCGATCTGAGCGGTGTTGATTCTCCTCCGATAATCCGGCAAACAATGGATTCTGTAGCCATTCGGAGATGAATTGTTCCACGCCCACTGATTCAATATGGTTCGCGAGTGCTTCATCGCTTGCAACTCGATCAATTCGTTCTTGTTCACTCTCAAGCCCTGCCGTACCGCTAATGAGTACGAGTGCAGAAATCTTCTCAGGGTGGTTGAGTGCAGCATGGAGTGCCATTCGCGCACCCATGGAATAACCCACCAACACTCCAGAAGGCATGGTGCGTGCGATGAACTCGCCACACTCCTGTAGCGAACATGTGGATTCAAAATTCTCACCATGACCAGGAGCGTCGAGAGCCGTGCAGTCAAAACGTGGGCCTAGCGCTGAAATGATGTCATTCCACGAACGTGATGTTTGGGTGAAGCCGTGCACAAACGTGACCACATTGAATGCACTTGGTGATGACATTGTTAACGAGAGAGAATCTTTTTGAGAGCATTGATAAAGAACTGTGAATCTTGTGCGCCTGGCACCATGTATTTGTCATCAATGACAAATGTTGGAACCGCAGTTATTTCTCGCGCCATTGCTCCCTCAAGGTCGTGTCTAACTTCTTCTATTCCTCCACCGGCTTCGAGGTAAGAGATGAGGGCATCTGCGTCGTGACCACACTCGGATGCGCATTGAGATATCACTGAAAGATCGCCAACATCGAGACCTTCTGTGAAATAGGCAGCGAGCAGTCTTTCCTTAAAGACAACTTGACTCTCTGCACCTGCCTGCACGAGAACCCAGTGAAGTGCGCGATGAGCCAAAATTGTGTTTGCGCGTAATGCAATGTCCATGTTGAAGGTGATGCCGTCTTCTGCAGCCACTTTTGTTACATGATTCAGGATCTGTGCGGCTCTCTCTTGGCCTCCAAATTTCTTGGCATACGCATCAATAACTGGTGTGGGCTTTCCTGTTGGGGCGGTGGGATCTAATTGGAAGGCTTTGAACTCCACTGTGATTGGCTCTGTGATTCCGTCCAATCTCAGTTGTTCTACGGCCTTGTCAAACCGGCGTTTTCCTATAAAGCACCAAGGGCACACCACGTCAGACCAGATTTCCACCTTCATAGGTGCCACGATAGGTGCATGACATCTGTTGGAGACACATCGGCCACCTTCTGTGCCACTTTGGTGGACGAATGGCTTCGAGCCGGAGTCTCACATGCCGTGATTGCGCCCGGCAGCAGGAGCACCCCACTTGCTGTAGCTCTAGCCGCCAGAAAAGAGATGAATGTTCATCTTTTTCACGACGAGCGCTCAGCCTCTTTTGGAGCTCTGGGTATTGGCGTGGCTACGGGAAGGCCCGCAGTTCTGTTGTGTACATCAGGTACCGCTGCAACTCATTTTCATGGAGCTGTGGCAGAAGCAGATTTGTCCTGTGTGCCAATGATTGTGTGCACGGCAGATAGGCCTCCTGAACTGAAAGATGTGGGAGCTCCTCAAACGATTGACCAAACACATCTGTACGGAACAGCCGTGAGGTGGTTTCATGATCCAGGTGTCCCATCTTTTGACGCCTCAACAAGTTGGCGTTCATTAGCCAGCCGTTCTTTTGCTTCTTCGTTGGTGCCAGTCCCTGGTCCTGTGCACCTGAATCTCCCTTTTCGCGAGCCGTTGCTTGGCGAAGTTGTCAATATGCCGCCACCGCGAGAAGGGGCTTGGTGGAATCAAGTCTCTCCTCGTTTGGTAAACGCAGAGACCATCAATCTTTTGGCTCGACGGATTTCTGGAAAGAGTGGCGTAGTTATTGCTGGGCGTGGATGCACCCCAGAAGTGTTGTTGTTGGCTAAAAAACTGAAATGGCCTGTATTTGCGGACTCTCGAAGTGGATTACGAAATGGTGATCCCCATGTAGTGATGGGCTTTGATGCCATTCTGCGCAGCGAGAGATGGAGCAGTGAATTGGTCCCTGAGGTTTTGTTGAGAGTGGGCGAACCACCAGCATCGAAAGTGTTGTCACAATGGGTCAGTTCTCTCAAGGCTGAGGTGCTTCAAATTCTTCCTCATTCAACTGTGAGTAACCCAGATCATCGTGTTGCACACACGATTATTGGAGATATCGCAGGACTTGCTTCATCTACTGAACCACTTGTTGAAGCGGTGCATTTTGATTGGTTGGAGAAATGGTCTCGTATTGAGTCTCGAACTCAAAAAAGAATTGATGAGTGGACTGCTGAGAATATGTCGGAACCAACTGTTGCCAGAGTGGTAACCAAGAATCAGAAGTCTGGCTCTCATCTTGTGGTGTCGTCGTCAATGCCTATTAGAGATGTGGAATGGTTCGGTGATTGCACCCCAGATGTATTTGTTCACTCAAACAGGGGAGCAAATGGAATTGACGGAGTGGTGAGTACCGCTGTGGGTGTGGCATTGGCTACCAATAAACAAACGACTGTTTTAATTGGCGACGTCGCTTGCATTCATGACAGCAATGGAATGTGGGCTTTAACTCAACGCAATGTTGATCTCAAAATAGTTGTCATTAATAACGATGGAGGAAGCATCTTTTCGTTCTTGCCTCAAGCATCGGCTCTCGATGCTGAGCAATTTGAGTTCTTGTTTGGCACTCCACATGGAGTGTCATTTGAGCATCTCGCTAAAGCTCACGGTGTGAGTTATCTCGCCGCACATGATCAGAAATCTTTGGCTAAGGCTTTAGCTACTAAAGGAACATGTTTGATTGAGGTGCAACTGGACAGAACTCAGAATGTTTCCCTACACGGGGAACTCAACGCAGCTGTGATTGAGGCACTTTCTTAAGCCGGAAATTGGTGAGCCACATGGCTGACTGTTACGGGCGCACAATTGCCGAGAGCATCGCTTGAAATTTTGCCTGGGTCTCTGCAAGTTCAGAGAGTGGCTCACTTTGGGCAACAATGCCTCCACCGGCAAAGAGACGCGCCGACCTTTTGTCATCACTGATTTCCGCGCATCTAATAGTGACTGCAAAGGTTCCATCACCTTGAGCATTCATCCATCCCACTGCTCCACCATAGAAACCTCGGGTCATGGGTTCATGTTGATGAATGAACTCAAGCGCCGGCGCTGAGGGGTAGCCACCCAGGGCTGGAGTGGGGGAGAGAACTTTAACGAGATCAAATACATGAGCGGTGGGCTCGGTGAGCGCTCCCTCAATTGCTGTTCCGAGATGTTGCACATTGGCGACGGTGACAATGGAGGGTTCTGGCTCCCAGTCGAGGTACGAGCAATAGGGCAGCAATGTGTCGTGAACCATGTCAATCACCACGCGGTGCTCAATTTGATTCTTGGTGCTTGAAATTAATTCATCTGCAAGTTTCTTGTCGGTTGCTGGATCACCAGTTCTTGGAGCTGTTCCTGCGAGTGGATGGCTCTTGATTGTTCGCCCAGAAACCTCCACGAGGAGTTCTGGTGAAGCACCAATCATGTTGCCCACGCAGTACCGGTAGCTAGACCCAAAAGAGGCACGCAATCTCAACAGGATTCCATGTAGTGGCAGGGTTTCTGACGAAGAGATGGAGATATCGCGAGCAATGACAACTTTGTCCAGAGTTCCTTGCGCAACTGTGTCCCTTGCATTGGCAACTGCAGTCAGATATTCATCTACTGCCATCAAGGGTTTTACTAA
Source organism: Ilumatobacteraceae bacterium (assembly GCA_023253435.1). GTDB lineage: Bacteria > Actinomycetota > Acidimicrobiia > Acidimicrobiales > Ilumatobacteraceae > UBA2093. Next base: position 13,379 of record JALRGJ010000020.1, read on the forward strand.
AAACTCGGCTGATGACGGTTTCGGAATCGATGCAGTCAGACATCTCTGGACAATCTCGTGCATCTTTGTATCAGTGAGGTCATCTTCATAAGAAATAACCGTGCAGACCTGATGAGTGGCTGATTGCTTTGAGAAAACGACTTCAGGAATAAAAAATGTTGATTCTTCTGAGGGGAGAA
>JALRGJ010000001.1 GCA_023253435.1 Ilumatobacteraceae bacterium
CATAAAGAGCCGCTAGGCGGTCGTGCTTGTTTTCAGGGCAATGAAATGCGGTATCGGTCATGCCAAGTGGATCAAAGATTCGCTTCTTCATAAATTCACCAAGTGACATTCCAGTGATGACTTCTACAACACGTCCGAGCACATCAATAGACATTGAGTAGGCCCACTCAGTGCCAGGCTGAAAGAGAAGTGGGAGCTCTGCGAGAGCGTCACAAATTTGCTCAAGGTTCATTCCCTTGGGGGTTCCCCATTCAAAACCGGCATTTCGGTACATCTGGTCAACAGGGTTTGAATACACAAACCCATATGTGAGCCCTGCAGTATGAGAGAACAAATGCCACATCTTCATGGGCTCGGTCACTGGCTCGTACATGGGTGCCGTGAGAGTTCCTGAACGAAATACTTTTTGATTTCCAAACGAAGGAATAAACCACTTCACCTGATCTGTCAGTTCAAACTTTCCCTCTTCCCACAAGATCATTGCGGCAACGGCACATATTGGTTTGGTCATGGAGTAGATGCGATAAATGGTGTCGTCCGCGATGGGTTTTTTATTTTCCACGTCTGCGAATCCGTATTTTCCGCTGTACGCCAACTTGCCTTCTCGGGCAACAGTGATATGGAATCCAGGCAACTTGCCACTGTCCACGTAGGTGGCAAAGTGAGAAGTGATTCGTTCCAGACGCTGTGGGTCTAGGCCAAGTTCAGAGGGATCAACGGTGACATCAAGAGAAGACATGTGCGCATAGTAGGGGGGTGACTATGGTCACGGGCTATTTGGAGGGGTAATATTCAGGTAGCGTTGGTTTAGGCAAACGCCTAAAAATGGGGGACATGACATGACGGGTTATATCGATTGGTCAACTGACTACGACATCTTCGATAAGGGGTATATCGAGAATCCATTTTCCATTTGGGATGATCTGAGAGAAAAATGCCCAATTGCCCACACGGATCGCTGGGGTGAATCGTGGTTGCCTACTGAGTACGACACCGTCACAAAGATGGCGCGTGAGCCAGAACTTTTTTCATCACGTGAAATCTTGGTAGTTCCTCCTGTAGGCGTTGGCACAGGCCCGTACGGCGTCACAACAGGTGCACCTATTTCAGTTGATGCACCAGTTCATACATGGACGCGCCGTCAGCTACTTCCTGCATTCTCTCCACGAGCCGTTGATGAATTAGAAGTTTTTACTCGTGCATGGTGCCGTGAACTGATGGACAATCTTGTGCGAAAAGATCAAGCAGACATTGCTGTTGAGTATGCACAACAAATTCCTGCACAGGTGATTGCAACCATGTTGGGTGTTCCCACAACAATGAAAGATCAATTCACTACGTGGGTGCGAAACACACTTGAAGCCGGTCTGGCTAATCCAGAACTTCGTATTCAGGCTCGTGATGAACTTCAAGTGTTCTTTATGTCTGAAATCATCAAGCGTCGCGAATCTGGTTCAACTGATGATCTCATTGGTGAGCTGGTACATGCTGAGCATGAGGGAGAACCATTCCCCGACGATTTGATTTTGGGAATGTGTGGACTCTTGTTGATTGCTGGAGTTGACACAACTTGGAGCGGTATTGGTTCGTCCCTGTGGCACCTTGCAACAAACAAAGAAGATCGCGATCGTTTGGTGCGTGAGCCAGAACTAATTCCATCTGCAGTTGAAGAATTTTTGCGTGCCTATTCACCAGTCACCATGGCTCGCCTTGTCAATGACGACATGGAGTATCAAGGTTGTCCCATGAAGGCTGGAGATCGTGTGCTCATGGCATTCCCTGCTGCAAACCGAGATCCAAAGCATTTTGATCGACCCAATGAAGTAATCATTGACCGTGAACACAACCGTCACGTTGCATTTGGCGCTGGTATCCACCGTTGCGTTGGCTCAAACCTTGCTCGTATGGAGATGCGCGTTGCTATTGAGGAGTTTCTTGCACGTGTTCCAGATTTCGAACTGCGTGACGATGCAGAAGTGACATGGGCAGGAGGACAAGTGCGTGGTCCTCGTACGATTCCGGTGAACTTTAATAAAAAGAACGCTCACTAAAAATCTTTGCAGCAGGAAATTGCGCGCAAAAGTAAAGTTACTTTTTTGCAAAATCTCTAAATGCTGAGAGGGCTCTTGGTCCATACACTGTCCCCGGGCCTCCACTCATCAGCAATGCAACACCGATTGCCTCGGCAACTTCTTCCTCAGTTGCGCCATGTATCGCAGCTCCCCGAGCATGAGAGGCGATGCAGCCATCACAACGGAGAGCAATCCCAATAGAGAGCGCCATCAGCTCTTTTACTTTCCTGTCTAATTTTCCTTCAGCCATTGCTGCTTTGTGCAATTGACCAAATCCTTCGTAGACACCAGGAATAAGTGCTCGTAACTCTCGACCCTCTCCGGCCAGTTGTTCAAGCACGCCACGTCCGTGGTCATGTGAGTGCTCTGTCATATCGTCAGTCTGCCCTATTGAAGGCGTAACAATGAGATCAGAAGTCTTTACAGAAGTACTTTCAGAGCATCGTTGTCTACAACGGCGCGCAAAGACCGATTCAGCATGTCTCGTAACAGACTCTTTCCTCGGTCATTGTTCTCTTCAAAAGAAGGAAATGCTGTAACGGAGTACGTCACACAGAAGCAAATACCAATCAAATATTGGCGCATCATTTCTTTGCGCTCATATGTAACACCATGGTGATCGAGACGACTGAAATATGTGTTCAAGAGTTCTTCATCGTGCCCGTGGCGAACATCTGGGTGAATTGATTGACTAATGAAATAGGCAACGTCGTACATTCCGCTACCTGTGCCAGTGATCTGGAAGTCAATGACCGCTGGATGATCGCCGTCAAACATGAGGTTGTCTGCTCGAAAATCACCATGACACAACGTTTTTGGCGACATCATGTTTTGAAGCATCCACATGCACTTTTCCGACCATATTTCTCCAATTTTGGCAACTGAGTCTGGAATGAGATCGCCGGCATGCTGTTGTACTGCGGGCCATGCATTGCTGAACATTGGTGGAAGCACAAATTCATAGGTGGGGTTAGCGACAGGTTTAAAGGTTTGCTCAATCTCTTCTAGTTTTGGGCTACCCCACCACATGGCATGAAAATCTGCCAACACTTCGAGAAGTTTTTTAGCTTCTACCAAAGAGACACCCTCTAATTGATTCAAAGGACGCATGTAACCGATGTCTTCCATTGCAATTGTGAAGTCGGTGTTGTCGCTAGCAATTGCTTGTCCGTAGCACTTTGCCGTTTTGAATGGTGCGTCTGGTGCACAGTCTCTGTAGAAGATCAATTCACGAATATAAAATTCGAGTGCGTCGGCAGCGAATCGAAGATTGCCATCTGATGTGGGGTACTTCACAACAAATGATTTTGGCCCCGCTGCGGCGTTGGAATATGTGGGAGTAACACGTTGCAGCACACTCAGAATTCCCACACCTTCACCAATACGATCGGTGGTAAAACCAGTAACTGTGACGTCTTTTGGAAGTGCACCACTGCCGTGCAATACACCTTGCACCCATGATGTAGTGATGTCTTCCTCAGAACGAATAAGTCCAAGTCCGGATGCGTTGAGATCCACAATTGCCATGATTAGTTCCCCCTGTTTGATGCATTCCCCCGAATGCAGTGACGGAACTCTACTGCTGAGAGAGTGCTGCGCGCATCTCGCCTTCTGGGTCTCTATATGTGGGGCCAATCGCATCGATAGTGACCCGGTGTAGGACTCCTTCTGGGATGACTGCTTTTCCTGGCATATCTGGCGTGATAGCACCCATGCGCTGATAACCCACCGCAAATGGATCAACGCCGTAGGAAATGGGCGTGGTGATGGGAATGACACCACTGCCAACGGGAACATCCCCGTAGTACAGGTTCATTTCACCACGGAAACGACCTGTTGCATTAAAGACTGCTCTCAACACAACATCGCCATTTGGTATTTCTTCACTCGCGGAAATTGTTGTGGCCATTGCACCTAAGAAGTTGTGCACGTAATGCAGGCGTCGCCCTTTGAGGTACATGGCATAACCACCAGCATGACCACCGTGACACACAATGACACCGTCACAGTTTTGATCAGCAGAAATGGATACTTCAGCCGCAATATGGAACGATCGATTGCGCAAGTTAGGTGCAGTGGTTTCGGGAATTGAACCAATGCCAGCGTGAAATACATATCGGTCTCGGCGGAATCGTCTGTCGTAATAACGCCCAGGTTGGTTATTGAGCGGCAGAACTTGATTCTTGTCTGCCTCTATCCACCACAGTTTTTGGAGTTCTGCCAATTTCTCTGGGAATTTTGCAGATACCTCATGACACTCACTGAAATCTTCAGCAACGTGATACAACTCCCAAATGTCGTCTTCAAAACTACGCTTTGAAATTTCTTTGTCTTCGTAATTTGCCATCAGTGGTGGGTGGTACACAACTGCTTTCCAACCATCGTGATAGATGGCTCGAGAGCCCATCATTTCGTAATACTGAGTGACATGTTGCGAAGGCGCTTTTTTATCTTTTAGTGCGTACGCAAAACTTGTCCCTTCAATGGGATTTTGTTCAACACCTTTAATTATTTGAGGTGCCTCTACTCCGAGAAGTTCAAGAAGTGTTGGCTTGAGGTCAATGGCATGCACATATTGGTGTCGTGTTTCTCCAGGAGTACCAATTCCTTTTGGCCAGTGAATGATCATTGGGTCGCACACGCCACCTTCGTGCGTGTCTCTCTTGAACCTTTTCAGCGGTGTGTTGCCTGCCCAAGCCCAGCCCCATGGATAGTGGTTGTTGCTGTGTTCAGTGCCGATGTCATCGAGGTGACGCAAGTTTTCCTCAAGGCTCTCAGGAACGAAGTTGAAGAAGTATTTCTCATTGTGGCTTCCGCTTGGTCCACCTTCGGCAGATGCGCCGTTGTCGCTCATGACAACAACAATGGTGTTATCGAGTTCACCCAAAGAATCCACAAATTGCAAGAGACGTCCCACTTGTTCATCTGTGTGAGTCATGAAACCAGCAAATGCCTCCATGAGCCTTGTGTACAAAAGCTTCTGATCATCGGATAATGAATCCCATGCCGGAACCCAACTTGGACGTTCAGACAACTCAGTACCTTCTGGCAAAAGACCAGATGCAAGTTGACGTGCGAATACTTCCTCACGCCATGCATCCCAACCCTTGTCAAACTTGCCTCTATAGGCATCGATATAACGCTTTGGTGCTTGGTGCGGAGCATGACATGCACCAGGTGCGTAATACATGAAGAAAGGCTTCACGGGTGAATACGCGCGCAAATCTTTGATGAATTGAATTGCTTTGTCTGTGAGATCTTCAGTGATGTGATATCCCTCAGCAGGTGTTGCAGGTGGATCCACTTGATGATTGTCATGAATGAGGTCTGGGTGGTACTGGTCTGTTTCGCCTGCAAGGAAACCGTAGAACCTGTCGAATCCTTTGCTCAGTGGCCAGTGATCTCGTGGTCCACCATCGTGGTTTTCATAAGCGGGGGAGAGGTGCCATTTTCCTAACGCATAGTTTGCGTATCCATTCAAATTGAGAACTTCAGAAATGAAACCATTTTCATGAGGGATGATGGCGTCATAACCAGGGAAGCCTTGGGCAAATTCCACCACACACGCCATTCCTGACGCATGATGGTTGCGGCCAGTCATTAAACATGCACGTGTTGGCGAACACAGCGCTGTGGTGTGGTAGTTAGCAAAACGCAAACCATTGGCAGCCAGTTTGTCGAATGTTGGTGTGTTGAGATCGGATCCGTAACAACCAAATTGTGCATAACCAACATCATCTAGGAGTACAACGATGATGTTGGGAGAGTTCTCAGCTGGGGTTTCTAATGGTGGCCACCAAGCAGTTGAGTCAGTGAAGTACTTCCCAATTTCACCTTCGAAGTTCTTTTTGAGTCCCATGATCGCTCCCTTATTCCACGGTGAAGAACAAACTACTTGCCAGAAAAGAGGGGGATTTTGAGTAGAGCCCATTTAGGGCTGTGTTGGTTAGTGAATGACGGTGGCTACGGCTGAACGCAGGTATTTGTTGTGGTGCCAATGCCATCAAGAGTGGACACAAGCACGTCACCTGGCTTCAAGGTGATAGGTGGCTTTCGGGAGAACCCAACCCCACCAGGAGTTCCCGTGAAAATCACGTCTCCAGGAAGAAGCTGAACAATTCCAGACAAGTAGGAGATGATGTCGCTCACAGAAAAGATCAAATCATCTGTGACGGTATCTTGCACAACCTCTCCGTTCAATGTGCAGGTCATGTGAAGTGCATCTTTGTTAGGCACTTCTTGTGCATCCACTAGCCAAGGGCCAAATGGCGAATAGTTTTTTCTGCTCTTACCCAAATTGAATTGAGGGGGAGTGGTAGCAAACTGAAGCGCTCTGTCGGAAATGTCTTGGCCCACACAAATGCCCGCAACATGATTCCAGGCATTTTCTTTTGCAATGTCCCTTCCACCACTTGCCATCACTACAACGAGTTCAACCTCCCAATCCACGGAGCCACCGTAAATGGGAACATCTGCATTGCCGTGTGCAACCGATGATGAGAATTTGGTGAATGTCAGAGGGGCAGTGGGAATGGGCATGCCACTTTCTTCTGCATGGGTTCTGTAATTCAATCCAATTCCAAATACTTGAGTAGGCCAGGGTGAGGGTGCATCAAGTTCATTCACATCACAAGGAACACCTGTGTCGGTCACTGTTGCTGCAAACTGGCGTACTTCGTCCCATCGGTGAAATGCATCGATGGGTTCAGAAGAGAACTTGCCACCACTTGCCTTTTCCAGATCAACGAGGTGATTGTTGGGGCCGACTACTAATTGGGCCCTGCCGTCTTTACAGGTGAAACGAAAGCTCATGGAGCCCACTATAGTCTTTATTAGACACTTGTCTAATAACTGGATTCGTACACAGAAAAGGAATTCTCATGGCCTCTCCCATCAAATTTGCCCATGTTGTTCTCAAAACTGCTCGCTTTGCCGAACAACTTGAGTGGTGGAAAGACTTTCTCGGTGCAACGGCACGTCATGAAAATGACTTCATTGCATTTCTCTCTTATGACGATGAGCATCATCGAATTGCAATTGCAAATATGCCCCACCTCGGAGAAAAGATAAATGACACAGTGGGTGTAGAACACTTTGCGTTTACTTACGCCACGCTTGATGATTTGTTTGATCAGTATGAGCGAATGAAAGCCAAAGGAATTTCTCCGTATTGGATGATCAATCATGGAATGACTTTGTCTGCGTATTACAGAGATGTAGATGGCAACCAGGTAGAGACCCAGTTTGACTCCATGTCTCTGGCAGATGCCGACACATTTATGGCAGGGCCACTATTTGCTGCCAACCCCATTGGCATAAATGTTGATTTTGAAGTTCTCATTGAGCGGTATCGCAATGGAGCAACTGTGGAGACAATCACGGATTATGCAACTGCAGGTCAGTAGTGGAAAAAACAAAAGAGAGACCACTTCGTGATCGGGTAGATACCGAAGAACGGCTTATTGAAGCGGCCGCAGATTTACTTGGTGAACTGGGGCCGCGTGCAGTGAGTGTTCGCGTCATTGCGGAAAGAGCGGGAGTAAACCATGGGCTCGTTCATCATTATTTCGGTGGCAAGGCCGGTCTACTGCGGTCCGCAATGACCAAGTTGGTAAAAGACCATGAGTCATATGCAGTTGGTCAATCTAAAGATAAGCGTTACCCAGCGCCATTAGCTCTCACTGGGGATCAACGATATTTACGTGCGGTTCTTCGCTGTGTTCTCGATGGAGAGATGGAACTTGCAGAGATGGAATTGACAACAGACTCCTCGGTTCCACGTGCTGCACTCACTGCAGAAATGAAACGACGCAATGTTTCTCAGGCAGATGCGCAACTAAAGGCCGCTTTTGGTCTCTTTATGGCGACTGAAATGGGTTGGGCAGCGCTTGAACCATTTATTTTTTCCGTAACACAAACTGCGAATGACAAAGAAAAGCAAGAAGTACGTGATGCTGCAAGAACTCAACTGCGGCAAATGGAGATTGAGAAGTTCAGATGATCAACGTGGATGTTGTCATTCTTGGCGGGGGCCCTGTGGGATGTTTGCTTGGTGTCTTGCTCAATGACATGGGGGTATCCAACATGATTGTTGAACGTGATGTTGTGCCATATCAATTACCGCGCGCAATCGTCATGGATGATGAAATTCAGAGGCTATTTGTAGATCACGGTATGGGCGAGTGGCTACAAAATTTCACTTCACCGATGAAACGCGCAGATTTTGTTGGCGTAAATGATGAAGTGTTTATTGGTGCAGACATACCACCATTGGGTTTGCAGGGATTGCCACCTGTAGTGGCTCACTATCAACCACAACTAGACACCATGTTGCGAGCAGAAGTGGAAAAGCGTGGTTCTCACGTGAGGTGGGGGCGCACGGTTTCATCTATGACAGATCTCGGTGAACAAGTTCTAACTGTTCTAGACAATGGTGAGAATGTGACATCACGGTGGTTTATTGGAGCCGATGGTGCATCTAGTTGGACACGAAAACAAGTGGGCCTTTTACTTGAAGATCTCCGTTTTGATCAACAGTGGCTAGTGGTAGATGTGGAGCTACATGATGATTCCACAGCTTCACTTCCAGTGGGTGCACGTCAGTATTGCGTTCCGGAACGACCAACAACCTATGTCCAAGGCCATGCAAAATATCGCCGTTGGGAGTTCCAAATTCAATTGGAGGAAGATGCAGAGCAACTCAATACTCATGAAGGATTGTGGGAATTGTTGTCTCCCTGGCTCACTTCTAAAGATGCAGATCTCATCAGATCAGCTGTGTATCGCTTTCATGCAGTGGTGGCTCCAGATATGCGAAAGGGCAATGTTTTCTTAGCTGGAGACTCCGCTCACCAAACTCCACCTTTTGCTGGGCAAGGTTTGAATTCGGGAATGCGCGATGCCATAAATCTGGCATGGAAGATGTCTTTAGTGGTGCGAGGACTTGCAACAGAAAAGATTCTCGATACGTATTCACAAGAGCGAGTGCCACATGTGAAGAGTGCTGTTGCGCATGCGGTAGATATGGGCCGCCTCATCGATCAATTGGCCGGACGCGTCAGTCATGGAGTTGATGTTGAGAGTGGCTACGGGGGTTCCCGTCCACAACCACATATTGAGTCAGGCATGGTGGTGGGAAATGATCCACGGGTGGGGCACCAGTTCTGGTATCACCAGGCAGTCTCTGAGGCAGTTCGCAAAAATCTTGCATCGTTTGCAGTGGTGTCACGCACACCGATAGAGATGAGTGATGCGTGGGTGCAATTGAGTGCTGTCAATGTTGTTGCACCAGAAGCAGTTGGAGAGGATTTCGCAATTGTTGTGAGACCAGACCGATTTGTGGCAGGAGTAGCAAAGACTGCGAATGAACTAGAGCAGATAGCAACTACTCTCAGTGCTTATGTCCGATGAACATCCTGTGTATGAGGTGAAGCCAGTAGCGAAAGAGAAACAAGACTGCATGTCTTGTGGTTCACCTTTTGCAACTCCATGGAGCACAACGGATGGCAAGGCATGGTTGTGCAGAGAATGTGCCAACCTTCATGGCTTGGGTTGCCCGTAAGTTTTAACGTCTGCGAGGCCTGGCAGCGGGCATCCAATTTTCACCAGCTGTCTGATTGATGTGCTCAACAAAACGTTCACCAACCGGTTGAATGAGAGAGACAAATTTTTCAGTGTTGTCTTTTCCAAATAGTTGCCAGGGAATCTGTGATAGCTGGTCGGTACGGTCCTCAAGTAACTGTCTGTAGGCAATACCTGCGTCGTTCACTACTCCATCCGTCACGAACCCTCTGTCAGCAAGAGATTTCAATCCTCTCTCAATTTCAGCATCATCGGCGCCACGGCTTCTCGGAATCCATTCTTTCGGGTATCCCATCCATGCATCGTGCAACAGTCCTGCTTCAACTATTCCAATGTTGTCGTTCACCAATATTGCAAAATGTGTATCACCACGCCATTCTCGAATTGTGTTGATGGCGTTCCAAGATGAGAGAGTCGGGTGCATGGGACGCGGCCATGATTTGTGTGCTGCAAACAAAACACGGCCACCTTGTGGCAATTCGTCCACCACCTTCCATAAGTCGGTTGATAGTTCTCCCAAGGGTTCGATTATCTCGGGGGCTAAGTTCTGTAGACCCACCAGCACCGCAGCATCACGCGCTTCGGTCACTTCATGCCAATTTTTTATATGTGGAGCAGCGTGGTTCACAGCAAAATGAACGAACTCGCGTTTGATTGTGTAAAACGCCGCAGTTACCGCTTCTGCGCCAGCACTTGCTAGCGGTGCCCCCCTATTAGTGATGTAGTGACCTAGTCCATCGGGAACTCCCAGTTGAGAAAGATGGTGTTTTGCCAATGGGTCCCAAAAGATCCAACCAATTAATTGATGAGATGCAAGTGATGCATTTCGAGTGAGAGCCATCCAGTCAGTCATATGCCCAAACTACTTTCGACTGTTGTGGAGAATTACGAGTACAGAATGTTCGCATCACCCACTAAGTCTGTGAGTGAGTTGTGAATATGGTCTGTCCCGTGTTCTGCAACATCGTCAAATCTGCTGAGATACGTAATAGAAACGCAACCCTCTTCAATGGCTCCACCATCCGTATGTGAAGGCATAGAAACTGGTTCTCCATATTCCATGCGTACGTAGTAGGAGCCGTCGTAACCTTCTTTTGGTTCCATCTGTGCGTTCATCATGGAGCGTGGTGCAATTAGACCTATGTTTGTGCGTCTCCAGCCTTTGATGTCTTCTATCTCTGTATTGGGAACATTTACATTGATGGTAAGAACTTCTTCTGGTTGATTTGTCATCCATGCACCTACCACCGATGATGCAACGGTTGCCGCAGTGTCCCACTTCTGACCTTTCACTGCGTCGTCCCAACCTTGGCCTTCTACTCCGAATCCCGTGACTGCTTGGCTGACGGCAATTCCCGTGACTCCACCATTACGCGCAGTAATTGCAGCTCCCACTGTTCCGGAGTGATACACAGAGCGACCAACATTGGCTCCAGGGTTTATTCCGGCAACAACTAAATCAAAAGGATCTCCATACAAACCAAAGCGAGCAAAATACACACATAGTGCAGGTGGACCACTGACAGCCCATGAAGTATCAATTCCTTCAACATGTCGTTTATGAATCTCTGGCTGAATCAAATGCAAAGCTCCAATCGCAGCTCCCGCACCGGAGTACTCCTGATCTGGTGCTGCAATCACGACTTCACCAAATGAGCGCATTGCTCGGGCAAGTACGTGAAGGCCTACTGAATCAATACCGTCATCGTTGGTTACCAGGATTCTCATGCCTCTTTTCTAGCCTCCACTTGGGAAAACTAAGTAGCCAGAGGATGTATGCCAGGTAAAGCCTTCGCTTATTTCATACTGGTAATGCAGTGATACTTTGCCCACAGGAACAAAACACATATTGAGGTCCAACATGTCTTCGGAACTTCCCTTTGATCCCGATGAATTGCGTAACAAATACCGTGCTGAACGCGACAAGCGATTGCGTGCAGATGGCAACGAACAATATGTAGAGATTGCGGGAGAGTTTGCTCATTTTCTTGATGACCCATACTGCAATCCTGAAGATCGAGCTCCATATTTAGGAGAAACAGACGTAGCAATTATTGGTGGTGGTTTTGGTGGACTCCTCATGGGAGCACGACTGAGAGAAAAAGGCATCGGAAATTTCAAAATCATTGAAAAGGGCGGCGACTTTGGAGGTACTTGGTATTGGAACCGGTACCCAGGTGCTGCATGTGATGTTGAGTCCTACATCTACCTTCCTCTTCTAGAAGAGATGGGCTTCATGCCTGCCTCTAAGTACACACCTGCTCCAGAAATCCTCGAGCATTGCCGTCGAATTGGCAATCACTTTGATTTATATCCACGGGCGATGTTTCAGACTGAAGTGAAAGACATGGCGTGGGATGAATCCGACAAACGTTGGGTAATCACCACCAATAAAGGTGACTCTGTTCGGGCACGTTTTGTGTGTATGGCAAATGGTCCACTTCATAGACCAAAACTTCCTGGTATCCCGGGTGTGGGCACTTTTGAGGGCCACTCATTCCACACAAGTAGATGGGACTATGACTACACCGGTGGAACAAGCGAAGGTGATCTCACCGGTCTTGCTGACAAAGTGGTGGGCATTATCGGTACTGGTGCCACTGCGGTGCAATGTGTTCCTCATCTGGGTGCGGGAGCAAAACATTTGTATGTGTTCCAACGCACACCTTCTTCTATTGATGTTCGTAACAACACCCCCACAGATCCTGAATGGGTAGCCTCCTTGCAGCCCGGTTGGCAGCGTCGGCGTTTAGAGAACTTCACCAATCTCACGTCAGGTGCGTTTGACACAGAAGATCTTGTCAATGATGGTTGGACGGAGATTGTAGGAAACCTACTATTGCGAGCTCGAAAAGAGGGAGGCTTGGGTACCGACCCAAGTGAGATTGGCCAAATTGTTGAGATCGCAGACTTTGAGAAGATGGAACAAATACGTTCCCGAGTAGACGCAGTGATATCGGATCCAAATACTGCCGAAGCTTTAAAACCTTGGTACCGACAATTCTGTAAACGTCCTTGTTTCCACGATGATTATTTGCCAACTTTCAATAGACCAAACGTCACCTTGGTGGATACTGAAGGAAAGGGAGTTGATGCAATTACTCCCAAGGGAGTGGTGGCAAATGGAGTTGAGTATGAACTTGACTGCCTGATCTATGCCACTGGTTTTGAAGTAGGTACCGATTACACACGTCGATCTGGTTATGAAGTAACAGGTAGGGGTGGAAGAACTCTCACTGATAAGTGGAAAGACGGCGTCTCTACGTATCACGGTTTTTATAGCCGGGATTTTCCCAACTGTTTCATCATCAGTATTGCGCAATCAGGTGTATCTGTGAATTTTCCACACATGCTTAATGAGCAGGCAATTCATCTCTCTCATGTTTTACAACATGTTTTGGAAAACAACATCACCCTCGTGGAGACCACCGAAGAAGCCGAACGAGATTGGGTGCAAACAATTATTGAAAACTCAACAATGAATCTTCGTTATCTCGAGGCTTGCACTCCTGGTTATTACAACAATGAGGGCCGACCATTAGAGCGAGCAGCTCAAAATGGAGGATACGGAAAAGGGCCCGTCAATTTTGTTCGTATGTTGGAAGCGTGGCGAGAAGCCGGAGATTTTGCGGGACTCGAGTTCTCTTCATAAGGCATAGTTTTTGGTTAATGCTTTGTTGATTAACCAGAAATGTTTCGCTTATCAAAAAAATAAAATGTTGTTAATGCGCAGATCATTGATATTGCAGCAGTAGTCATCATCTTTGCCCAATCAAAGCCATCGAAGAGTGGTGTTGTGCCAATTGTCCAATCAAACATATTGATGGGCATAGTCGCATCAAGAAAATCTACGAGGGGGGCAAGTGAATACACCAGAAAGCTTCCTATTGCGAACGCCATCGATAATCCGAGTGCTGATGCACGCGCACCAGTAATCGATCCGATAAGTGATGCTAAGGACATTGCGAGGGTACCAAGTAGGAAAAGACACGTACCACCGGCCAAAAACTTTGAGACAGAAATTGACATGCCTAACAATCGTGCCCCAATGATGGTGGTAGTCAGAAAACTTGTCGTAGTGATCAGCATCACAGTCAGGGAAGCTCCGAAACGGGAAACCAAATAACTTGCGCGTGAGATTGGTAGCGCGATCGCTATATCGGCAAATCCTGATTCTTCATCTTCAGTGGTGACTCGAGCACCCCATGAACAGCCGAGGCCAATAAATATGAACGGCACGACAAATGACATCAATTCCGTTGTTAAGTAACCAGTTTCTGAGGTGTAGTCGTTGATGCGAATTATTTCTTTAAATGCATCAGGAAAAGCATCTATGAGTGAGGACCAGTCGGAGGATGATGAACGAATAGTGGGGTACACAGACAATTGAATAACAACAATTGCGGCTACTCCAAGTGCCCAACCGACAATCCCACGTAGATGATCCGTCATTGATTTGCTTAATAGTGCTTTATGAAACATCTTGGACTCCAGTTTCTGAAATGAAGATGTCCTCAAGGCTTGGTGCCGCCGCAGTTATATCTTGAGCGTTCAATTTTGCTGCTACGGCAAGTGCAGGAGCTACTGCGCCAACAACTGTGCACACAATGGAGTCATTAACTGACGTGACACTTTGGATTCCAGGAATCACCTGGAAATCTTGTATTGGTACAGGTGAATTAAATTCAAAGGTCAAGGTATGAGCCATTCGATCCTTTAGTGAATGCACCGAGTCAACAAGCAAGAGTGAACCCTTATTCAAAATCGCTACTCGTTCTGCCGAAGTTTCCACCTCATGCATTACGTGTGATGAAAGAAGTACCGCGGCACCTCTGTTTCGCGTTTCTTGGAGAAGCTCTTCAAAATCTCTTTGCACTATTGGGTCTAATCCTGATGTTGGCTCATCAAGAATCAACACATTGGGTTTGTGCATGAACGCCTGAACTACACCCACTTTTTGCTTGGTCCCCTTGGAGAGGGAACCAATTTTTCTGGAGGGATCAAGATTGAATCGATCAATTAATTGAGATAGGTACACAGGATCTAAGTTGCCGCGCATACTTCCGCAAAAATGAAGCAACTCATGCACGGTTGATCGGTGAGGTAAACGTAGCGTTCCGGGCAGGTAACCCACTGAAGAGCGCGAGGTGCCATCGCGAAGACGTACGTCGATTCCATTAATGAATGCCTCGCCACTGCTGATTTTGATGAGACCCATAAGCATTCGCATCACTGTGGTCTTGCCAGAACCATTTGGTCCGAGAAAGCCCATGACTTCTCCCGGATGCACATCAAAAGTGATGCCCTCTACTGCGCGTTTTTCGTTGTAGTGCTTAGTTAATGCACGAATTGTAATAGGAAGTGATGCGCTCATCAGTTTCAGCGTAGGGCTGAGTTACTGATGGTGATGAGTACGCGTGTACTTCAATCTGCTGACAAGTTCTATTGCTGCTCCACCACATGCACCAATGATGGCGGACTGGATTAATAGCTCTAGAGGCAAATTGAAATTAAAGAATTCTCTTGCGAATGGAACTTGGAATGCCGCTACCGCAAGTCCAATCATTGAACTGATTAGGGCAAGTTTCCACGTACGCAATGGTCGAGCAAGAACAACGAGAATTGTGAAGAATGCAATGAGCACGGCAAGCGTTGCTCCAGATCCAACTCTCCAACAATCAGTGTTTACAACAGTGTCTACAGATTTCACAACACTGCATTTCACGCCATCGGCTGCAGACCATTTACCGCGTGCAGCAAAATCTGCAACCACCACGGTGAGACCGGAAATAGCTCCCGCAGGAACTGCAAATCTGACAATGCGTTCAAAGAAGCCGGGGGTGTATCGCTTTGTGTTTGGCCCGAGGGCAAGAACAAATGCAGGGATACCAATTGTGATGGAAGACAACAGAGTCAGGTGGCGGGGTAACAGTGGGAACGGGGTACTAATCAGTGCCGCGCTAAGAATGGCCACAAAACTCATGACGTTCTTGGCAAGAAAGAGGTTTGCAACACGCTCAACGTTTCCAATGACTCGTCTTCCTTCAGCCAGCACAGAAGGGAGATGAGCGAATTTGCCATCAAGCAAAATGAGTTGTGCGACCGCCTTGGTAGCTGGAGCACCGTTATCCATAGCGATTCCGATATCCGCTTTTTTCAAAGCAAGGGCATCGTTCACTCCGTCACCGGTCATTGCAACTACTTCGCCATGTTCTTGAAGTGCTTGCACAATTGAACGCTTTTGCTCGGGAGATACTCGACCAAAGATTGTTCCGCTGAGAACAGTCTCGCGTAGCTCCTCTGGAGTGGATCCAAGAGTTCTTGCATCAATTGGTTCACCAACATCTATTCCGACTCGTTTTGCGATAGCCCCAACAGTTTGTGGGTTGTCGCCTGAGATGATCATGACGCGCACATCTTGTTCTGCAAAATAAGAAAGGGTTTCGGCTGCATCAAGGCGTATGTCTTCACTCAGTACAACGAGAGCAACTGGGAATAACTGGCCTGGTTTATCGTGACCTTGCAAGGGGAGTGGTGAATGACAAACCGCCAAGACTCTTCTGCCAGTAGATGCAAGTTCATTAACTCTGTTTAAGTGATTGCTCCCCGACGCAAGCAGCATTTCGGGTGCACCAAGTAGCCATGTTCCGTGATCTTCAAACTGAGTTGCTTTCCATTTCCTTGATGAGTCAAAAGGTATAGAGGCTGTATGTACCCAGTTTGTGGTGTTTGGGATTGCGGCTCCAACAGTAGAGAGAGTTGCATTGGCACTTGGGTCATTGGCAAGTTCACCCAACGCTGCACGGATCTCATTCTCAGGAAGAGATCCCAAGAGTTCAATTCCTTCAAAGATCATTGCTCCGGTAGTGAGCGTGCCGGTTTTGTCGAGACATACAACACTTACCCGAGCTAAGCCTTCAACAGCAGGAAGTTCTTGTACTAATACCTGTTGACGAGTGAGTTGAACTGCGGCAGTGAGAAAAGCCAATGTTGTGAGTAAGACAAGACCTTCAGGAACGAGTCCAACTACGCCAGCGGACGCCTTGATAACCGCATCACGCCATGAATCGGAATCATTATTTTGAAATTGAGACCACAGTTGTAAAGGCACCGCAATAACAATTGCCCACGTGATGTAGCGCAGCATTCTGTCGATTGAAGAGTGAATTTCCGATTTTACTCGGGTAAAAATCTTTGCTTCAGCTGCAATGCGATGCGCATATGCCTCTTGTCCTACTGATTCAGCTATGAACTTTCCTGAGCCTGCAGTAACGATGGTTCCTGAGAGCACGGAATCGCCATCTTGTTTCACAACTGCGTCATTCTCGCCAGTGAGATTTGCTTCGTTTATTTCTAGATCTCTGCTCTCTACAAGTTGACCATCAGCTGGTACCTGATCTCCTGCGCGAAGTGCAACGAGATCATCCTTGACAACTTGTGAAGTGAGAATCTCAACAAGGTTTCCCTCCCGAATCACAGTGGTGGTTGGGGAGTGCAGCAGTGCAAGCCCATCGAGTTTTCGTTTGGCGGACCACTCCTGAATAATTCCGATTGCAGCATTGATGATGACGAGAAATCCAAACATTGCATCTGCCAAAGAACCAGCGATGAGGACAACAACAAAAATTGCTCCAAGAATCGCATTAAATCTTGTGAAAATATTTGAGCGAAAGATCTCATTTAAGGAACGGGAACTCGAGGTGTCTACAGCGTTTGTGAGTCCCTCGGAAACTCGCTGTTGAACCTCTTGAGATGTGAGACCGGTCTGGGCGAGCACACTTAAACGGTACATGGTGGAGACATAGGGATGTATGTCAGTTCGTGTGATTCGTTTGTCGCTTTCGGGGCTTTTTCAGTTCACTTAGGAACCGGTCCTTCTTATTGTGATCATCGATAAGAGGAGGTGGCTCAATGCGCCGCACAATCATTTCAATAATGTTGCTCGTTGCCATGGGAGTTGTTGGATTAGGAACAACTTCTCAGGCGGAATCCACATCAAGGGTCCAGAATCACGAGCAGATAGTCAAGTTTTGGACTAAGGCGCGGGTGGCTAAAGCCGTGTCGCGTGATTTCGTGCGAAATCCAACGACGGGGAAGTATTTGGAGAAAAACAGAAGATTTGATTCCGGATATGTGACCGGTGCTTCGTGGGAGTCTGGCGGTGAAGTTCAGGGAACCACAGGAAAAGTGTTGTTCTCCATGGGGAGTAGATATTACGTCTGCACAGCCAATGTTGTGGGTGATGGCGTAGCGGGTCGATCCATAATTTCAACTGCTGCTCACTGTGTCTTTGATGAGGTGAAGGGTGTATTCGCAGACAACTGGATGTTTGTCCCGGACTACGACAATCAACCTGTAGCGCTGACGGGCGACGGATCTTTTTGTGATAGCACGCTCTATGGGTGTTGGACTGCTCAAGCAACAATTGTGTCTAACAATTATGCAACTGCTGGTTCATTCAATAATCAAGCTGTGCTATCTGACTATGCATTTGTCGCAGTAGAACAAGGTGGGAAATCTCTTACTCACTTAGATGTGGAAGTAGGAAGTCAGCCCATTGCGTTTGCAGAAGAAGATTTTGAGATCAACATTTGGTCGTTTGGATATCCGGCAGCCAGAAAGTACAAGGGCGCAGATCTCACATACTGCAATGGTCTTTTGTACTTTGATGTTCGAATGGATTATCAGACCTATCAATTGGGTTGCAACATGACAGGTGGTGCCAGTGGCGGCCCCTGGTTCAAAGATTTCTCAAACGAAGGCATAACTGCAGGAGAAGGAACGCAGTTTTCGGTCAATTCATATGGCTACAGCAACTCAAAGAATATGTATGGACCAATTTTTGGAACAGAGACTGAATCTATGTTCAACACAGCGCAAACAATGACTGTAAACACGATCTTTGGAAGTTAGGCCATTCACATTTGTTAGGGACAAACAATTTATTTATTTGTTAGCAACATACAAGTACTGATGTTGAGGTGAATCAAAAACTCTTGCACAACTAATTAAAAACTTATGTACTTATCATTAAGTACATGCGTTCGTGGTTGTTCAAAGTTGTTTTGATTTCTGTTGCAACTTTGGGAAGTGTGTTGACACATGGTTTTCAGGCAAATGCGCAATCGCTTTTTCTTCCTGTAAAAACAGACGTTCATGGTGATGTTGGCAGATGGGATCCATGCAGTGCCATTGAGTGGAAAATCGGCGGCATTCGCAACAATAAGTATTTCGATGAACGAGTTCGTTCATCTGTGAATCAATTGGTTCAAGCAACTGGTTTGCAATTTCGTTTTGCTGGAATTGCTTCTGCAGAGGAAACCATCAATGCGCCACTGAATACGCTTGTGGTGTCTTTAGTTCCTCAACTCGCTAGTTCCATGGTGGGTGGCACCACACGCTTGACGTACTCCCAGGGAATTAATGAGTCGTTGGTAATTACTGGTGCAACAGTTCACATCAATGCACGCATTACAAAAGGGCATCTGAGAAAGCACCTCACACCAGTACTGCTGCATGAGCTCGGTCATGCCGTGGGGCTTGCTCACGTTGATGATGCCAGCAACATTATGTATCCACGTGCGATTAAGCAGAAGAAGTACACCGTTGCAGATGTTGCCAATTTCTCAGTATTTGGTGCTGTGGCGGGTTGTCACCCAGTGAAGAATTAGCGAATCTTTAGACCCATTCGTGGGCCATCGGGGCCATCAACTTCCACCATGCGCTCGTCAATGTCATCAAATTCAAGACGTAATGCGCGAGTCATGACTGCGTGCATTTCGTACATGCTGATGATGTACGTGAACTCCAGTATTTCCTCGTCTGACAAAAATTTCTTCAGTTCATTAAAGACGCCGTCGGCTACGCGACCGCCGTCGTATACAAGCGCATCGGTATATGCCATAACTGCTCGCTCTTGTGGGGTGAAGCATGTGGCTACTTCCCAGTGAGGAATAGCTTCAATCTTTTCTTCGCTTATTCCAGCGGTTCTGCAGCTCTTGCAGTGCTGAGAAAATACAAACAGGCTTTGTCTTGCCCAACCACAGCGAGTCATACCCAGTTCTCGAAGTTGAGGATCAAGTTTGCGTTCGGGATTTTGATAGAGCTGAAAACCTTTTACGGAGTGCTCAAATATTTCAGGCACAAGTGCAAACACTGTCCACCAGTCACCAGGAGTTCCCGTAGCAGTACCCCTTTCTTTTACCGGGTCTCTATCTCCAAACAGCAGGTTGTACATGCTGAGCACAACACCTGAAGCTTCTGCCCTTGGAACTTCTTTTAGCCGTCTCATTTATCCCCCGAAGTCTCTGCTGTGTTACAGCTTGATATGAAAACTAGTCCCAGAACGTTGGGTGTATTCACGCCGATAGCGTGACGGCATGGAGTCGAAAGTCAGTCCAGCTGCATTTTTTGGTCATGGAAGCCCCATGAACACTCTTGAGCACAACGTGTACACAGAAGGTTGGCATACATTTGGAGCCTCTATCGAAAAGCCTCGCGCAATTCTGGTGATTTCTGCTCATTGGTACATCAATGCCACTGCGGTGACAGCGATGAGTCAGCCCAAGACAATCCATGATTTTTACGGTTTCCCACAAGAGTTGTTCGATATCCAATATCCAGCTCTAGGTTTACCGGAATTAGCCCACGAGGTTGCTGAGGTAGTGAAGCCAACGTGGGTGGGGATGGACACAGATAGTTGGGGTCTCGATCATGGAACGTGGTCGGTATTGCACCATATGTTTCCTCAAGCAGATGTTCCCGTTGTTCAGCTCTCTATCGATGCAAGTAAAGGTTTTGACTATCACTTATCTTTAGGCGCCGCTCTTGCACCCTTGCGAGAAAGCGGAGTTCTGATTCTGGGAAGCGGAAATATCGTGCACAATTTGGGGGCACTGCAGTGGGATAAACCCGATGCAGGGACTGAGTGGGCGATGTCATTTGATGATGTGGTGCGAGACATTATGACGTCCGATCCTTCTCGGTTGCCATCCATTACTTCTCACCCTGCATATGTCAAAGCAGTTCCAACTCCAGATCATTTCATTCCATCGCTATATGTGGCAGGTTTAGCGACTGCTGCGCAAACCGTGGCTCAACCCACCTTGCGTGGTTATGCAATGGGATCGTTGTCGATGACGTCGTACATCATCTAATACATTGAGACATGGTGAATCCATTTGCAACTCTGAAATCTGTGGTTCGATTTGGGCGAATAGAAACAAATCGTGTTGAACGCAGAATGCAACGTGCGGCAAATGTTCACGACTTGCGAAGGATTGCAAAACGAAGACTTCCAGGTGGTGTGTTTGATTACATCGATGGTGCCGCTGAAGATGAGAGAACTTATGTAGCTAACGAGCAGGCATTTGCTCAAGCTGTTTTTTCCCCGCGCGTTCTTGCAGGGGTGGGATCAATTGATACCTCTTCTACTCTTCTAGGGCAAAAAGTTCCATTCCCTCTAGTTCTTGCACCTACCGGCTTTACGCGTATTGCAGATCCTCAAGGTGAACTAGCTGTTGCTCGTGCTGCTCATTCAGCCCAGCTTCCTTACACTCTTTCCACTTTAAGTACCCGTTCCATTGAAGAAGTCAGATCAGTTTCTGATGGTCGACTGTGGTTTCAGGTGTATGCATGGCGAGATCGCGGTCTTGTAAAGGAAATGGTGCAACGGGCGGCTGATGCACGCTATGAGGCGCTGATGTTGACTGTTGATACGGCAGTCTTAGGACGACGAGAACGTGATGTTCGACGGGGTTTCTCTCTACCACCGAGTATTGGGCCAAAAACTTTTATTGACGGAGCGTTGCATCCTTCTTGGACTTTCTCGTTTCTGAAAAACGAACCGATCAGATTCGCCAATGTTGTGGGCAACTCAGTGGGAGATGGCGCATCACCGGTCACTTTGTCTGACTATGTGAATACACAGTTTGATCCCAATTTGTCTTGGGAAGACATTGATTGGTTGCGATCAATTTGGCAAGGTCCGATTCTTGTGAAAGGAATTCAGCGAGTAGAAGATGCGGTGACCGCCTCAAACATGGGGGTTTCTGGCATCATCTTGAGTAATCATGGTGGTCGTCAACTAGACGGTTCTCCCGCAACTTTTTCTCTCATTAGTCCCGTTGCAGATGCAGTGAACGGAACGACAGAAATTTTTGTGGATGGTGGAGTTCGCCGGGGAAGTGACGTGGTGAAGGCAGTTGCAGCGGGTGCAACAGGAGCCATGATTGGTCGAGCATATTTATATGGTCTAGGTGCAGGTGGGGAGCAGGGGGTACGTAAAGTGCTCAATTGGTTCCAGGCAGACATTGAGCGAACCATGTATCTCATCGGCGCACGATCTATGAGTGAACTAGACCGCACGTTTCTCGCTCAGCAATAGTTTTAGGGTTGCTTATCCCTTATTAATAAGGTGCAAAATTGCGTTACTGACCGCTTCAGCAGCTCTGTTACCTAGGTCTTCGTTCATGACATCTAATGACCGCAGTTCAATCAACGACTTTGTGACGGCATAGATTTCATCAGACATCTTTTTCCTATCGTCACCCAGCCATGCTTGGTATTGGTTATTGAGCAAGATGTCTCTCGCACGCCGAATTTCGCTTGCTTGACTGAACCGAGCTGAATGGGTTTCCAGGGTTCGGATCATGGCTGAGTGTTTACGAACGTATTCAAGTCGCAAATCCACCAAAGCCCTGAGGCGGTGTTCCATGTTGCCCTCAACTGGCTCAGTACTGAAATAGGGAGCAATTTGGGGGATGAGGTAGTCGGTCACAGCTTCGATGAGTTGGTCTTGTGAATTGAAATAGCGGAACAAAGTTCGCTCAGAGATCCCGGTTCGTTCAGCAAGTAACGCCATCGTTTGGACTTGCCCACCTTCAGAGAAGATCTGAGCTGCGGTTTCTAATGCTTGTTGGCGCCCGCGATTGCGCCGTTCATGGCGTCCATCTGTTGCGTTTTCCACCATTTTGAGGCCTCCAAAGTATTGACAGTCATTCTGCCATTTCTTTAGGCTGTGTGCATGTCAGCCAATTCTGCGTCTTCCATCCCCGTCCGTCGACTTCTTCTTGGAGTTGTGTCCCTGATGGCCTCGATTGTGGTGGTGGGGGTAGCCCCTAGCGCTGTGTCTGCTCAGGAAGAGGGGAAAGGCGCTCCAGATTTTCGACCACCATCAACGGAGATGGTGACTACTCGACTTGAATTACCAGAAGGCAACATTGTTCATCCGGGAAAATCACGACCAGTGCATGCGGTGTTTCATAACTCCGGATTCGATGCGGCGAACAACTTTGGTGTTTATGTGAAATCCCCTAAGGGAACTCAGGTCACTACTACATCGAAAAATTGGTCATGTTCAAAAGAGTGGACACTGAAGGGTTACAAGTGTTCATATGCAAAGTCGCTTGAGGGTGAATCAGATGTAGATGCAATCTTTACGATCAAGAGTTTCAAAGATACTCCTGATGGCAAAGAGCATGTTTCTGTAACTCCATTTACATCTTCAAAGAAAAAAATTGAATCTCAAACCACTCCTTACACGATTGTGGATCTCGGCGACGCAGTTTTGCTTCCCCATGTTCAACACTTTTCACAGAACAAATGGAAAAAATGGACTGACGGAAGTCATGTAAAGACATACGCACATGAGAAATATCGCTATCGCATTGTTGTTAATAATGAAGGGCACGAGACCCTGAAGAAGGGTTCCATTATTAACCTGCGTCAAAGAATCGGAAAGCATGTTGATCTCAATTCAGTAAAGGTGGCATTGGGTTACGGAACATGCTCCACTAAAAACAAAACTGTTAGCTGTGCACTGCGAGCAAGTGAAGATATTAAGCCAGGTGCTCATCTCACTTCAGTAGATGTCACCGTGACTCCACGTTCTGAAGAGGAACGAGTAAAACTCGGACTCATCTCTGTGACAAATCCGAAGAGTAAAGCACTGCATTCTGCAAACGTGAATTTGGAGTCAACTCACCGTCCACCTTCTGTCAACATTGAACTGCATCATCGAACCCATGGTGAAGTGGGAGGAATTGCTCAAGTTGACGTCAAGCTTGAGAACATTTCGAAAAACATCACACACAAATCGCTCACAATGACGGCAAAGATGCCAAAAGAGATTTCATTCCGCAAGGTAACTGGAACTGGATGGTCGTGTCAGCAAGAAGCCCGCATTTTGGAATGTAGGTATCGAGGAACAGTGGCGCCTAAGGCAACGTCTAAGAAAGCTGATATTTACTTCCATATCTCCAAGAATGCATCTCCGAATGCTGATGGCTATGAGATTGACTTCTTGTCTGAGCACGCGGTGCGTCGATTCAATATGCCAGTTTTGCCAGCAATTGAACTCAATGTAGAAGCAACACCAGCTTCACTCTCCACGCAGTCAGATGTGAGAAGCAATATGGTGCGTTTAGATGCCGATGAGACACTTGATAACGGAAATGCAGTGGACTACCAGTGGGTTCAACGCTGTACAACGGCACAAGATGTTCGAAAGTTTGATGCTTGTCCAAGCGGATCACCAGCACCAAAGGCGACTCTCAAGCACATCTATCAACCGCGTGCCCATGCTCTTATTCCTGATGTTGAAAAGAAGACAACGTTTGTTTTTGAGCTTCGCGCTTCTACTGAATCTTCTTCTGTAGAAAAAGTGGTGAAAGTTAAGGCATCTCCTCAATCAGTTTCTGCGGCTGGGGTGAGCTCTTGGGCAGTGACCACACCATCTTGGATTTCTAACGCTCTTGTTGATGCGCAAGTAACTATCACCAATCCTGTTTTATCAAAGGGAAATTTCACCGCTGATGCCACCTTGCCTCAATCCATCATGGATCGATTCAAAGTGCCAAAGGATCAGAAGTTCTTATTGACAGCAACAGAGGTGCAGGGCAAAGAGTGCATAGTTATTCACGCCGGTGATACTAAAACAACTATCAACATGTTCTCGTTCACTACGGCGAATATGAAAGCAAAGTCGTTTGATTACATCGTGGCGCCTGCTTCTTGTACCTATTCAGGTGATACTTACAAAGGTCTCGGGTTGAGAATCAATGGTGAGGTTTTCGGTAATACTTTGACTTTCTCTGGTCCGGTGACGTTGACTCCAGCGTTGAAAGTGGATGCAAAGGCAACTACTACAAGTTTGAATGTTTCGTTACCTGCGGGATCATTCAAATTTAAAAACGTCATCATTGGACTTCTGGTAGATGACTCAGCGGGTACCGCCAAGTTATCGATGGGCGGTGCATTCAATGTTTTCGGACTTGATATTGATGTAGTCGGAAATATTTCTGTACCCACCGGTGTAGGCGGTGCAGCTTTGGATGGCATGCAGGTGTCATTGACTACATCTACTTCACGAACATTCAAATTTGATGATGTGTCACTCAGTGATATGAGTCTGACAATTGGTCTGCGGTACACGCCGATATTGGCGGCAGACAAGGGGTTGATCTCTGTAAATGGCACCGGAACATTGGAGTTCATGGGTACCTCAGTAAAGATCTCACAACTTGAGGTGGACTTTGCCAACGGCCAAATTGTTTCCACTCTCATTAAGGTCAGCGCAAATATGAAGATTCCTTCTATGAAGGAAGCCAAGGCTGATCTCTCTGTGATGTGGATTGCTGCTCAACCAGCAAAGCCGCTGCCTTCTGATGCCCCCAAGAATTCACCGGCACCATTGCCAACCCCGGCGTCTTTATCCGTTGACTTGACGGCAATTTTTGTCACCGACTCCGGTTTCTCTATTGGAACTCCTGCAAACCCTGCTTACTTGCACTACCGCAGCGGTCAGTGCATCTCAATGGGTGGACAAGTGATCGTTCCGGGAATTCTCGATGCAACAGTTTCCGGTTACCTGGTGACAGGTTTGCCATGTATGCCTGCGGCAATCAAGATGGGAGATGTACCCATTGTTGGTAAGCGTTCCATCTTGGCTGAAGTGCCACTACCTGTGGCCCCAGGAGATTGGCGTTTCGATGCTTCAAACGTGAAAATCACATTGGGTGGCTTTACAGCAACCGGAAACTTCACCATTGGAAAAATGTACGGAGTTCCTTACGGATCACTCGATGCCCTCATTAATCTCACACCCTCTGACACAAAGAACACCATTTATGTACAGGGAAGTGTTGATCCGTTAACTGGTGTGAAGTTAAAGGGTGAAGCTGATCTTCAAGTTGCTGGCGTGATGGCTCACTTCACGATTGATGCCGCCATGACCACTACAGATCAACACATTGCAGCTTCAGCAGATCTGAAGTTGGGTGGTTCTAAGTTCAGGCTCTCAGGCTATTTCGGACTTGAAAAGTATCAAGGACGAATGGTGCCATCTCAGAGTTTCACTGCATCGGTACCCAACTTTGAGATTGACGGATTCAAACTGGGATCTGCAGAACTGTCTATGTCTCAAACTCCAACTTCTGCAAGTGTGAGCGCTGCCCTCAAAGTGAATCTGGGCCTACTCAAATTTGATGGTGCTGCGTCATTCCACACTGTGAAAGATGGCGTGGCCATAACGGTAGATGCAGATGGAGAAATTGAAGTAAGTGATAAATGGAAGGGCGATATGTCTTTCCACATTTCAACCTGTGGCAATGATGCATGTACTTCAATGGGACCTCTAAAGATCACCGCAGGAGGACATGCTGTCATTCAAGGAAAGAAATTCGATTTAGGAACCATCAAATTCAATTCCGGCGGACACTTCAAAGAAAAGATCCGCTACAGCGACGAATCTTGTGATAAGTCTGGAACGAAGGGTGGAATTCAGTTTGAAGGTTGCTTCAAGTACTCCATCATTGCGGAGATTTCAGACACTGCCCCTTATGCGCTGCTAGATGCTGACGCATCTCTGCACGTAAAGAGCAGAAGTCGTTGCACCTTGTGTATTCCAAAGAGATGGTACGGCTGGGACAGCTGGGGCACATTGTCTGGTGGTATTGAAGTGCAGTTTGATCCATTCAAACTTCGTCTTCACGTAGGAAGTATCAACATAAGTTTCAGCGGTAAATAGCTGATTTTGGCCGTGGTGAAGTTCACCACGGGATAGCAATAAACCAGTAGGTTCTCCTTCGTATCGTGAGATATGAAGGAGAACCCCATGGATGTCACATTTTCCAAACTGAAGCGACTTAATTTGTGGGCCGCAGTCTTGCACTTAGTGCAAGGTGTTGCGGTTCTGGCTTTGGCAAATGATTTTGCGCTACCCGTCACAAGTTTTTTCTGGAATTCAGCACCAACAAACACTCTAGATATCAATCGTATGGACAGAATGTTTGACGTGTCTATCGCATGGGCAGCTGCAATATTTCTTTTCTTGTCTGCACTGTTTCATTTCATCGTTGCAACATCGGGAAGATCGCTTTACGAGCAGGAGATTTCACATCAACAGAACAGGTTCAGATGGGTGGAGTACTCAATTTCATCCACTGTGATGATTATGAGCATCTGTCTGGTGTTTGGCATTTCAGATGTTGCTGGACTATTAGGAATCGCAGGAACAAATATTTCAATGATTTTGTTCGGGTGGATCATGGAAGTTGTTAATAAGCCAGGAAATAAAGTGTGGTGGACCCCATTTTGGTTTGGCTGTATAGCAGGAATAATGCCGTGGCTTGGATTATTGGTGTACCTGTTTGGTCCTGGTGACGACATGCCAACATTTGTGTACGGAATTTTCATCACCATATTTATTTTCTTTAACTTGTTTGCTCTGAATCAGTACTTGCAATACAAACAAGTGGGGAAGTGGACAAGTTATGTTTATGGCGAACGGGTCTATCTCATCTTGAGTCTCACTGCAAAGAGTGCCCTTGCGTGGCAGCTTTACGGCAACACGTTAAGTAACTAAAAGTTCTTTATGAGACTTGGATCGTTTATTGATGGAGCAATGGATGCGCTTGTTGTACCTGGATTTTCGCGGGTTGGATATGCAATTCGCTCCACACAATTCTCATCTCTTAGGTCTTATTCGCTCTCAGGTAAAACAGTGGTTGTTACGGGCCCTACCTCAGGCCTGGGGAATGCACTTGCGGAACAATTGGCCTCTATGAATGCGAACTTGGTATTAGTAGGAAGATCTGCAGAAAAACTCCGCATTACAATCGGGGCTCTGCATAAGCAGTTCCCTGCAGTCAACGTTGTCTCTGTAGTTGCTGACATGAGTGATTTACATTCGGTGCGAGAAGCTTCTCAAGAAATCTCAACACAGTGCCCTCAAATTCATGCGCTAGTGCATAACGCTGGAGCGTTGTTAAAGAACAGAGAGCAGACTGCTCAAAATCTCGAAACGACCATTGCATGTCATGTAGTTGGTCCACATCTAATGACTTCGCTTCTACTACCCGTTTTAAGAGCTTCACACGGCCGTGTCATCACGGTGTCATCTGGAGGAATGTACGCAGCAACTCTGACAGATATAAAACATGGAGAATCTCCTGAAATGTCGCCAGAGAAATACGATGGCACGAGGCAGTATGCAATTGCCAAGCGACTTCAAGTCACATTGAATGAAATGTGGGCCGAGCGTGAGCCAGGAATTGCATTTGCCGCTATGCATCCTGGATGGGCAGATACTCCCGGGGTCCAGGCTTCATTGCCAACGTTTCGACTATTGACTAAGCCGTTTCTCCGGTCTCCAGAGCAAGGAGCAGACACAATTGCCTGGTTGGTTGCAGATGACACGATTCTGAGGAAGAGCGGAAAATTTTGGTGTGATCGAGAAGTGCGTTCTATTCACAAAACAGGCAAATCTAGAAAGTCTGATACTCGTGAGGCGCGCGAAGCACTCTGGGAATGGTGTCAAAAATACATCTGATTCGCTTCTTCAAGTCGTGATGCCTCATGTGAGTGGGGCAAGATGAAGAGACACAACTGGGGGAGCGTCATGACAGACAAATTGCATAGTGGTAGCCAAGAACACGCAGTCATTGTGAATGAGCGTCGAAGTATTCGCGGCTACAAAAAACAAGCAGTTCCCAAAGAATTGCTTGAAGAAGTCATCAGTATTGCCAAGCGTGCGCCATCTTCCATGAACACTCAACCCTGGCATTTCCATGTGGTCACAGGTGATCCCCTAGAAAAAATTCGTGAAGGTAATACTTCTCGCATGATGGCTGGAGCAGGAATTGATCGTGAGATCAAGTTGAGCCATGGATATGAAGGAGTGCACCGAGATAGGCAAGTTGAAATTGCTGTGCAACTGTTTGAAGCCATGGGAATTGCGCGTGATGACAAAGAGCGCAGACAAGATTGGGTCATGCGTGGTTTCCGACAGTTTGATGCTCCAGTATCAATTGTGATCACCATCGATAAAGAACTTGCGTCAGACACAATTGCTCATTTTGATTGTGGCGCAGTTACGTATGGTTTGGTTTTGGCGGCGTGGTCAAAAGGTCTTGGTTCTGTGATTAATGGACAAGGCATCATGCAGTCTTCTGTTGTTCGAGAATTTGCAAATATTCCAGAGAACGAAGTGATTATGACGTGCGTTGCGATGGGATTTCCCGATGAAGAGTTTGTTGCAAATCATGTGCAATCACGAAGAGCGGGAAATGACACAACTGCCTCATTCGTGGGTTTTGACTGACTAGAGTTTCTTGATGCGCCAAGACATCACAGTTTTTAGAGCAAAACAAATCATCACTCTTGATGCAGGACAACCGATTGCGCAGGCAGTTGCCGTGATGGACGGCCGAGTGTTGCATAGTGGTTCATTCGAAGATGTGCTGGCTGATCTTTCTAGCTACAACATTTCGGTTGATGATTCGTTTGGCGACAAAGTGATTGTTCCTGGATTTATTGAGGCTCATTGCCACCTTCAACAAGAAGGTGCTCTCGTCCAATTTCCTTGGGTGGGCTCATATGACCGAACTGGGGCGGACGGAAGTATTCAATTTGGTTGTCCGGATACAGATTCAGTCATGGACAAAATTCACCGAGTACATGCTGATACATCTGATCCTCACAGTCCACTTACTTTTTTGGGTTGGGATCCAAATTTGGCGAACAGTAGTGGGCTGACAAAGGACATGTTGGACCGTGTATCTGAGACGCGTCCGATTTTTGTGCTGCAGTCAAACGGCCATGTTGGTCACTGCAATAGCGCAATGTTGCAACTTGCAGAAATAACTTCTGCAAGCACAGAACATGGGGTGATGAAGTTTGGTAACGGAGAACCAACCGGCGAACTTCGCGAACTTTCATTGTCTTTAGTTTTAGGAAAACATGTGAATTTGGCTCCACGAGGTGACCTCAGCACCCTCAACGGTGGAAGATTGGCACAAATAGCGGGGTGCACCACGGTTACCGACTTGGCATTTGGAGCCACTACTAATGCAGTGACTACATATGCCGCTGTTGTCAATGAAGAGCAGTTTCCAACAAGAGTTGTATATGCACCAATGGCGCAATCGTTAGCGCCACGGTTCAAGGAAGGAACCTTGGAACACATTCAAGGTTTACGTCAATTTGACTCTCAGAAATTTCAGATGGGACCTGTGAAATTTTTGATCGACGGTTCTATCCAGGGGCGATCTGCTCGCTTGGATTGGCCCGGCTATTGCTGCGGCGATCCAAACGGAATGTGGGTTGCTGAACCGAATGAGATGTTTGAACTCATGAGGCCATATCACAGAGCTGGTTTTCAATTAGCTCTCCATACAAATGGGGATGAGGCCATCAATGGCGGGCTGGATGTGTATGAGCGATTATTGCTTGATCATCCTCGATGGGATCACCGCCATCGATTGGAACACGCGCAACTAGCAACTGAAGATGCTTTTCGGAGAATGAAAGCGTTGGGCGTGTGTGTCAATTTGTTTGCTAACCATGTGTATTACTGGGGTGACACACACAGGACCGCAACTGCAGGGCCAGCTAAAGCCAGGCGACTAGACGCTTGTGGTACTGCGGAAAGGTTGGGAGTCCCGTATTCCATCCATTGTGATGCTCCGGTGACCCCTCTCAATCCCTTATTCACCATGTGGTGTGCCGTGAATCGAGTGACTTCTAGTGGCTACCAGTTAGGTGATGCGGAAAAGATCACACCTGTGCAAGCACTACAAGCAGCAACCATTAATGCGGCTTATTTGTTAAAGACGGACAACCTGACAGGTTCCATAGAGGTGGGTAAGCATGCTGATTTTGCAGTGCTTAGCGAAAATCCCACTACCTGTGACCCTATGGGGATCAAAGATATTGATGTTCATGCAACAGTTCTGTCTGGAGCAGTGCATCAAAATTGAAATGACTCATTGAAATTGTTGAGACTTTTACTTCTCGCCAAAGAGAAGATGGAGAACTGACTCATTCATAATCTTCTCCCACTGAGCAACGTCAATGGTGCTTCCATCCATATTGCTGAGAACTTTTCCGAGAATCGCGCCGTTATACCAAGCTACTGCTGCTCGTAGATCTACATCTTGGTTAATAAAACCTGATTGTTGAAAAGGTGAGAGCGCCTTTGCAATCTCATCAACAACTTGATTGTGTGATTCGGCAATTCGAAGAGTAAGAGAGTCACGAGCAAACGCAGAACCAAGTGCATTTAGTCGCTTCCAACGAACTTCAACTTGTGCAGGTTTATCGTGCCGAGAGAACAGTGCTTTGACAACCTCTCGTAAGTCTTCTTTTGTTTTAACTTTGGTGAGCTCATTATTAAAAAATTCTGCATCAGACAAGATACTGCGAAGAAAACGCTCAGCTTGAGCCTCTTCAACGAGACCCTCTCGATTTCCAAAATAGTGATAGAGAGTAGGAGGTGTTGTACCAGCTTCTG
This sequence comes from Ilumatobacteraceae bacterium, assembly GCA_023253435.1. Taxonomy (GTDB): domain Bacteria; phylum Actinomycetota; class Acidimicrobiia; order Acidimicrobiales; family Ilumatobacteraceae; genus UBA2093. Next base: position 31,444 of record JALRGJ010000001.1, read on the forward strand.
CAACAATTTGATTTGTACGAATTGCATGTTCGCCGTATTTATCAATGACTTCAATTGCTAACTCAAGCAGTGTTGATCTCATGTCTCGAGTAGTCATTGCGCTCAATCTTATGCTCTTAGAACGACCAGCGAAAGATGATCAATCAGCTTTCTGTGGGAAACATTGCATCAATAAAGAAAGTGATTAATTTCCACCATTCCTCGGGCGCCGGGCCATTTTCTGCAAGAACATCGATTATGTTTGATCCAATATTGATCACATTAAGTGCAGTTGCCACGGAACGAGGGTCAAGGTCGCTACGTAAAAAACCTTTTTGTTGCGCATCTGTCATGAGTTCAACAACCAACTCAAGATGTCGGGACTGCACATCGTGCATCATTGCTTTCAGTTCTGGATCATTTTGAGTTTCCACCAAAATAGAAAGACGACCCCACCGTTCTTTGACTTGTTTTTTATCGTACGGGTCAATGATGAAAGGAAGAATCTGGGCTAAGTAGTCCTCTTTTGAAGTGGAAGTGTTTAAGGCAACTGAAATTGCCGAGATTGTTTCCATGCTAAAACGTCGGATTTGTTCTGCGATGGCAGCCTTGATGAGACCTTGACGATCTTCAAAGTGCCAGTACAGGGAGCCTTTTGTAACTCCCACTTCTTCAACAATCTCATCTACTCGAACTGCGTCAATCCCTTTTTCAAGGATTGTTCGAAGTGCAACATCTATGAGTTGAGTACGTGAATCAAGGCTCTTCACCGGCTTTTTTGATTGCGGCGTCATAGTCCGTACTCTTCAATGTTTACTGGTCTACCTTCGTCGATGGAACGATGCGCTGCTGCCCCCAGCACTACTGACCACATTCCAGCTAATGCATCTACTTCCACGGGGCCGTTTCCCCGTACCGCTTCCATAAAGTGCACTAGCTCTACGTAACTGGCTCCATGATGAAACCCAACATGTCCTACTTCTGTTTCAGAAATCGGAAGCACTGTAAGTTCCTTCTTGTCTCGTAAGCCAAGATACAAATTCCCATCTCCAGGAACGGCCGCTTCTAATTTTCCAGTATCACCCACTGCAACAATTTCTTGTTCGTTTCTTCCGCCCTCAGCAAACATGCTGAGGTCAAGTGAGGCTCTCACACCGTTCTCATAATCAACTATGACAAAGGCGTTATCTAAAATGTCTGAACGCTCGCCATTGTAGAACTCGTCAAGGTGGTTCACATCTTGACCACCACTTGCATAAACCCGAATCGGTTTTGATTGAGTGGCCAAATTCATCAGATCAAAAAAGTGGCAACACTTCTCCACAAGAGTGCCGCCAGTATTACGGCTAAAACGGTTCCAATTATCAACTTTTGTAAGGAAGGGAAATCGATGTTCTCTTATAGACAACATCTTCAAATTTCCAATGTCTCCACTATGAAGAGACTCCAAAAATTGTTTAATTGATGGCATGTAGCGATATTCAAGACCCACCCAGGTGACTTCGGTTCGAGATTTAGCTTTCTCAACAATTACCTTGCAGTCGTCCACTGTTGTGCACATTGGCTTTTCCACCATGACAGGGATACTTGTATTGAGTACATCATCCAAAATTTTTTTGTGTGTGTGATTAGGCGATGCGATGATGAGTGCATCTACTAAATCTGCATTCAATAAATCTTGGTGATGAGTGAAAGCAGTGACAGAGGACCAATTTTCACCAAGCGTGGCTCTAGCCCAATTCAATGGTTCTTCATTCGGATCTGAAACAGCGGTGACTACCGCGTCGCTGATAGGGAGAAGATTGCGTAGGTGTTCGCATCCCATCATTCCTGTGCCGATGACACCAAATCGCATAGTGCTCATTTACCAGAGCCTACGCACCGGAAAGAAGTGGCGACACCAGTGCCTCTCCTGACATTTGGGAAACACGAGTAATCTTGCACAATGTCAAACAATCTGGTCTCTGACTCTCTGCGTCGATTGGGAGAGAACGTAGAAGTTGGCCCCATTGCTTTTGGTTGCTGGCGATTTGTCGGCACATCTGACACAGAGAACGCACGCCTTATCTCTCACGCTGTGGATCTGGGGATGAATTTTGTAGATAACGCTGATGTCTACGGACTGGATTGGGGTGGGAACGGATTCGGTGCTTGTGAAGATGCTTTAGGGCGAGTACTCGCATTGCAACCTTCACTTCGCAGCCAAATAGTTCTCGCTACAAAAGGTGGGATTATTCCTGGAGTTCCATACGACTCATCAGGAACGTATCTCATATCTGCATGTGAAGCATCGTTGCGCAGAATGAATGTTGAACACATTGATCTTTATCAAATTCATCGACCTGACTTATTTACTCACCCTGAAGAAATTGCCGCTGCATTTGTTTCACTGCGTGATCGAGGCTTGGTATCTATGTTTGGGGTTACTAATTACACACCTGCGCAAATATCAGCATTGGCTGCATTTGTGGATGAACCACTTGTTTCTTCACAGGTCGAATTCTCTTGTTCATCATTGAGCCCTCTGCGAGATGGCACTTTAGATATGTGCATAGAACATGAACTCACCCCCTTTGCGTGGAGTCCGTTGGCAGGTGGGCGTATTGCTACGGGTGAAGGAATTCCCGTGTCTCTTATTTCTGTACTTGATGAATTAGCAGTGAGAGAAAGAGTCTCTCGTGCTGCAATCGCAATTGCATTTCTACTCGCGCATCCCTCTGATGTTGTTGCGATCGTAGGTACCCAAAACAGTGAACGATTATCAGATGTATCATCGGCTAAGAGCGTGTGTCTTACTCGTGAGGATGTGTACCGAATCGTGGTGGCCAGTGAGGGTGTGCCATTGCCATGACTTCTGTGCACGGTGAAATGGAGTTCTCATGGTTTGGTGCGCTCTGCGATGACGACTACGAGCAGATTGGGCTAGTCAACCAAGATCTTCGAAGCAGTTGGGAACATTGTCGCAATATTGTTGTCGATGCTGAAAAAGCGGGCTATGACAATATTTTGTTGCCTTCCGGTTACTCACTTGGTATTGACACAGTTTCTTTTGCGTCTTCTATTGCTCCATTGACGTCAAACATCAAGCTTTTAGTAGCGGTGCGATGTGGTGAGATGTGGCCCCCTCAACTTGCCCGCCAACTTGCAACGCTCAACCAAACATTGAACGGCCGATTGACCATCAACATCATTTCTTCTGAGATGCCAGGAGAATCTCTTGGAGGACCCTCTCGCTACGCACGGACATTAGAAGTAATGAATGTGGTTCGCACATTGATGAAAGGAGACCGAATTGATCACGATGGTGACTTTTACTCTTTCCACCTTGATGCTCCAAGAATTTCAGTTGAGCAGCCTGTAGACGCACGTTTTTATTTTGGTGGACTTAGTGATGAAGCAAGGGAAGTAGCTGCCCAGGGCGCAGATGTTTATCTGATGTGGCCCGACACTGAGGACGAAATTGCCCAAATTATTGATGATGTGACGCAGCGCGCACATCGATACGGCAGAAAAATTCAATTTGGATACCGGTGCCACGTTGTAGTCCGATCCTCGGAAGAGGAAGCGCTTCAGGCAGCTCATCACCTCGTAGCTGCAGTTGATGCTGAAGAAGGTGAACGCATCAGATCGAGCTCATTGGATTCACGCAGTATTGGTGTGCGCCGACAAGCAGAACTTCGAGATACTGCATCTAATGATGGCTTTGCTGAGCCGTATTTATGGACAGGAATAGGGCGAGCCAGAAGCGGTTGTGGGGCTGCGATAGTGGGAACACCCCAACAAGTTGCAGACAAAATCAATCGCTATCGCAACATGGGAATTAGCGCTTTTATTCTGTCTGGTTACCCGCATAGAGAAGAATGTATGCGATTTGCTAGAGAAGTTTTGCCTCTGCTCAGGAGTTCGTAAGTTCATCGTGTCAGAATAAATTCATGACTCGCCTTGGCTATCAAATACCAAACTTCACCTATCCCGCCGGAACAAACATTTTCAATAGTGTTGTAGAGCAAGCTAAGGCTGCCGAGGCCGCCGGCTTTGACCGTGTCTTGGTGATGGATCACTTTTATCAACTTCCCGGCATCGGTGTTCATTCAGAACCAATGATGGAGTGTTACACGATGTTGTCTGCACTGGCTCAACACACATCAAAAGTGCGATTGTCTGCGTTAGTGACGGGGAATACATATCGAAATCCCACATTGTTGGCAAAAACCATCACATCTCTTGATCATGTCTCACAAGGACGAGCCACTTTGGGAATTGGTGCGGGTTGGTTTGAATTAGAACACAACTCATTGGGATATGAGTTTGGAACTTTTACGGATCGATTTGAGAAATTAGAAGAAGCGCTTAACATCATTATCCCAATGCTTCGAGGCGAGGAAGTGACATTCACCGGAAAACACTATTCAGTATCTCAAGCTGTGAACTCGCCAGCACCTATCTCACGAATTCCCATAATGATTGGTGGAAGTGGCGAGAAAAAGACACTGCGGATGGTTGCTCAGTACGCCGATGAATCCAACTTGTCCAGAGGGACGGCAGACGAGGTAAAACACAAACTTGAGGTGTTAGACGAGCATTGTGGTCGTCTCGGGCGAAACAGGTCAGACATCAAAGTCACAAAAATGACAATGGTATGTGTCGCTCCCACAATGGAACAGGCCATGGCTGATGCTCGTGCACTTGCGGGTGTTAAGGGCTGGTCCAATGAGGTGATCGAGATGATCAAAGGAATGATTATTTTCGGAGACCCAGACACTGTGGGTGAACAAATTCAAGAATTTGTTGACGCAGGGATTGATGGGCTCACGATCAATCTTCCCATCAACGGCCACATCACTGAAAGAATTTCTCTCGTAGGCGAGATTGCAAACAAAATTCTTAACTAGACAATTTCTTTACTGAATTTCGTCGTTATCAAGCATTTTTTGTAATTGAGTAGCAATAGAGGAGCTGCGTGAATCGGTAGCCATTCGACTCTCATATTTCACGGCACTGTCATGTGCATATGCAAAAAACTCTTGCTCTTTTGCATTGATCAACGCGACAAGATGCTCATCCACGGTGTTTTTAGCAAGAAGGCGGTGAACAACAACCTGTCTGCTTTGTCCCATGCGG
>JALRGJ010000201.1 GCA_023253435.1 Ilumatobacteraceae bacterium
ACAGAACTACTACTACGAGAATCGCGGAGGTGAGTTCCTTTGTCATCTCGCACAGTCTGCCACTAGAAATTGCCCTTCCGCAACCCCCAAATTCCGAGTTCTGGCGTACTGAGAACCCCGAGCCACACAGGCCTATGGCTTGCGAATCACCGTGGTCTTGCCGATGTAGTCGTGGATACCTTGACGAGAAGGCATGGACAGAATCATCACACCGCTCACAAGCCCAGTGAGTCCCCTCGTGACTGTTCCCAGGACCAATTTGCCCAACACCTCTCGCAACAACATTTGTTGCATAGTGGCAGGAGCCCCGGTTTTTGCGTCAACTATTTGCAAGCCCAACATCTTTTTTGCTGGAGAAGTGGACTTGGAATAGAGCACGACTGACCAAATCAACCAACCCACAAACAACGTGACCACCATGAGGAGCACATCGATCACGGCGGCCCAGAACCTGGTTCCATTCTTAATAGGGGTCGGAGCACCAGAAGAGGAGAAACCGCCCCCTGGTTGTGGAGATGATGGTGGTAACCACTGTGAATCTTCAGTCATGAAATGAACCGTACTCGCTCGGAGGCCCCCAAAAGTGACCTACCGTAATTCTTGAACAAAGTAGGTACTCATGGAATTTGTCCGCACGCCCGATGAACGATTCACCAATATTCTTGATTGGCCCTACGAGCCCATCTACACAAACATCAATGCAAACGATGGCACCAACACTGTGTTGCGAGTTGCGCACTACGAAGCCGGACCATCAGATGCAAAAGAAACCATATTGATGATGCACGGCGAGCCGTCATGGTCATTCTTGTATCGCAAGATGATGAAGGTATTTGTGAGTGCAGGCCACCGTGTTATTGCGCCAGATCTCATTGGCTTTGGCAGAAGCGATAAGCCCACTCAGATTTCTGACTACACCTATGAGCGTCACGTTGATTGGATGAATCAGTGGTTCAATGCTCATCAGTTCTCCGGTCTCACATTGATGTGTCAAGACTGGGGCGGCCTAGTGGGTCTACGACTTGTTACTGCAAATGTTCAAGCGTTTGATCGCGTTGTTGTCTCGAATACAGGGTTGCCCATGTATGGCAAAGAACCCACAGAAGCATTTCGCGCATGGCAAAAGTTTTCACGAGAAGTTCCCGTGTTTGATGTAGGCAAGATGGTCAACGCCGGATGTGCAGTCAAACTCTCACCAGAAGAGATTGCGGCATACGACGCACCATTTCCCGATGAATCATTTAAAGCAGGAGCACGAATCTTCCCATCGCTGTACCCCGATGGCGAAAACGATCCATCAAACATTGCCAACAAAAAGGCATGGGAAATCCTGTCTGCATGGAAAAAGCCATTTCTGTGTGCCTTTAGCGATGGAGACCCCATTACTGCTGGAGGAGACAGAGCCTTCACACGATCCGTTCCTGGCTGTGAGGGGCAAGCCCACACCACCATCGTTGGTGGAGGCCATTTTCTGCAAGAGGACAAGGGAGAAGAGCTTGCTGGGGTCATAAACGACTTCATGGCTGCCACGCCCAAGTAGCGTGGGAGCCATGTCTGAACCCCGTACTATCGCCCCCGCCGAAGGAAAACTTGGTGTCCTCACCGTTGGCCTTGGCGCTGTGGCCTCCACTTTGATCGCTGGCGTTGAACTCGCCAAACGAGGTCAAGGTCTTCCCATTGGCTCCATGACCCAAATGGGCACCATCCGGTTGGGTAAGCGCACCGACGGCCGCTCCCCCCTCATCAAAGACTTTGTTCCCCTAGCCAAGTTGGAAGACATTGAGTGGGGTGCGTGGGACGTGTTCCCCGACGACGCATACGTGGCTGCAACTCGTGCCGGAGTGTTGGAGCAGGGCAAGCACATTGAGTCCATCTCTGAAGTGCTCCGCGAGATCCGCCCCATGAAGGCCGCTTTCGAACGCAAGTACGCGCGCAACCTCACTGGCGACAACATCATGGCCGACTCCAGCAAGCGCGCAATGTTGAACGGTATTCGTGCAGACATCAACCGCTTCCGCGACGAAAAGAAAGTGGATCGCTTGGTCATGATCTGGTGCGCAAGCACCGAGATCTTTATTGAGCCAGGTCCGCAACACGCAACCATTGAAGCTTTCGAAAAAGCAATCGATGCAAACGACGATCAAATTGCACCATCCATGTTGTATGCGTATGCCGCATTATTAGAGGGCGTGCCATTTGCAAACGGATCACCGAACTTGGCTGTAGACATGCCTTGCTTGCGTGAATATGCAACACAGAACAACATTCCCATCTCTGGAAAAGACTTCAAGACTGGGCAAACACTGATGAAAACAGTGCTTGCCCCCATGTTGAAAGCTCGTCAACTTGGCCTATCTGGTTGGTACTCCACCAACATTTTGGGCAACCGTGACGGTGAAGTTCTTGATGCACCAGAAAACTTCAAGACAAAAGAAGAAT
>JALRGJ010000202.1:0-321 GCA_023253435.1 Ilumatobacteraceae bacterium
ATAAGCCATGGCTTGATCCAACTTTTGTGGATGAAATGGGTGGCCGAACCGAAATGAGCAAGTTCCTCACTGAGCGCAACTTGCCGTATAAGGCGTCTGCCGAAAAAGCGTATTCCACCGATGCAAACATTTGGGGTGCAACTCATGAAGCCAAGTTGTTGGAGGAACTCGATAACGGCATGGAGATAGTGGAGCCCATTATGGGCGTTGCACATTGGCGCACAGATGTTGTCATTGATTCTGAAGATGTGTCTATACGTTTTGAAGAAGGTTTTCCCGTTGCAATTAATGGTCATGCATTTGCATCTCAGGTTGATCTTG
>JALRGJ010000202.1:331-2425 GCA_023253435.1 Ilumatobacteraceae bacterium
CAATTGCCCACGAGGATGTAGTGGTCACCTTCAAAGAAGGTTGGCCAGTTGCCATTAATGGCAAAGAGTTTGCTTCTCAAATTGATCTTGTAAACGAGGCAAACGCCATTAGTGGCCGACATGGGCTCGGCATGAGCGATCAAATTGAGAACAGAATTATTGAGGCCAAGAGCCGAGGAATTTATGAATCTCCAGGTCTTGCGTTATTGCACATTGCATACGAACGCTTGGTGAGCGGTATTCATAACGAAGCCACCATGGAGAACTACAGAACAATGGGTCGTCGCCTTGGAAGACTGCTGTATGAAGGTCGTTGGTTTGATCCGCAATCATTGATGTTGCGTGAGCCACTCATGCGCTGGGTGGGCACAGCGATCACTGGTGAAGTCACACTTCGCTTACGTCGCGGAGATGACTACAGCATCTTGAACACAACGAGTCCACATCTCACCTATGCACCGGAGCGTCTCAGTATGGAACGTGTTGACGATGCTGCGTTTGGACCGCTCGACCGCATAGGTCAACTCACGATGCGCAATCTTGATATTGACGACAGCCGAGAAAAACTTGAGGTTTATAGATCTGCGGGAACATTGCCCAGTGGTGGTCTCTTAGCCATCGAAGACAATTCCTGACACAAGTTTGCAATTAATGCGGCCCGCATAGGCATTGTTTCTAACACCACATGCTCTGAGTCGCCATGGGCTCCTCCACCCACTGCACCAAGCCCGTCAAGAGTCTCTACGCCGATAGCCGCAGTGAAATTGCCGTCTGATCCACCACCCACCACAACACCCTCTACGGCCTTATCGGCAAGTTCAGATGAAATTCTGTGAGCAAGCGAGAACAGGTGGGCAGCGGCCGACTCGTGCATAGGCGGTCTGCCAATTTGGCCACCGAGGGTAAGCACGGCCTCTGGATGTTGCGGCTTCAAAGAAGCAAAAGCTTGCTCAACACGTAGCTTCTCCTCTGGGAGTGCAATGCGCACATCTATAGAACATGTTGTGAACGCAGGAACCACGTTGTCTGCAGTCCCACTTGAGGCAAGCGTTGGCGTCACTGTTGTTCCTACTTCTGGTCTTGCAAAAGAAGTGATCTGGGGTATCAGTGCTGCAAGTTCAACAAGAGAGTTGATTCCCTTTTCGGGCTCAAGTCCAGCATGAGAGGCTCGTCCTTCAATAGAAAGCGTGATGGTTCCGGTTCCCTTGCGACCAATTTTTAGAGCGCCACCATCTGCACTTGGCTCAATAACCAAACAGGAACCACATGCAAGAGCTCGCTCTTCTAACAATGTTCTTGAAGCATGGGAACCAATCTCTTCGTCGGCAGTTAACAAGATCTCAACATGTGATGAATCTGCTAGTGCACCAACGGCATGAATTGCCTGAACGATCCCAGCTTTCATATCAAACACACCAGGACCAGTAGCGATACCACCCGTAGTAGAGAACGGCAAACGTTCAAGTGTTCCTACAGGATGCACGGTGTCGTGGTGACCCAAAATCAAAACCTTCGGTTCTCCTCCACCTTGCCAATGAATGTGGGGGCCAACGGGTGAATCAATCAGGGTGGGAGCAGAACCCAGCACCCGTTCCATGATCTGAGCTATGAGATGAGCATGTGCCGTCACTCGCTCTACATCACGTGAGGGAGACTCTGTACAGACAAGCTCTTCCAAATCGGACACCATGTGCTCGAGGCTGAACTGGTTCTCAGAAATCATTCCCTGAATGGTGGCATGAAAATGGGGCGTTAGATGGACTGAATAACAAAATGGTGCCCGGAGCGGGAATCGAACCCGCAAGATGTTGCCATCCGGGGGGTTTAAGCCCCCTGCGTCTGCCAGTTCCGCCATCCGGGCAAGAACAGGCTTCAGGCTACGCGCGTTGTTGGCTCATGGTGGTGGAGGGCACGAGAAGGAGTGATTTCTACGGTGAACTGCAACATGGTGCGCCAGAGTTGAGTGCGAACTCGGTCTGCTTCAGCGGGCTCTAGCCCATTGAGATAGATCACGCCTTCAATCATGTCCCCCAGTGCCGCAGTAAAGGGACGATCTGACAGGCGAACGGCGACAACCCCACCGACGCCGTCTTT
>JALRGJ010000203.1 GCA_023253435.1 Ilumatobacteraceae bacterium
TCCACGCCGACTTCTGTGTGATCTCCTGGATATCCCTTTCCAATGTCATGGAAAAGTGCACCTAGCACCAATAGGTCGGGGCGTGATACGCGGTGAACGAGTGAACTTGCATTCGCCACTGTTTGCCATAAGTGTCGATCCACGGTGTAGCGGTGAAATGCATTTCGCTGAGGTTTGCTTCTCACGGGCGCCCACTCGGGCAATACATTGACCAACAAATTTCTTTGATCAATTGCTTCCAATACTGGAATCGCACTTTCGCCTTCTAGAAGTAACGCAACAAGTTCGTCACTTGCTCCAGCTGGCCACGGGTCTGGCCAAATTGGTAACTGCTGACCAAGCCTGTCTAGAGACAGTCGATCAATGCGAGCTTTCAATCGCGCTGCGGCTGTGCCGACTCGAAGCAACAACGTGGGGTCGCTTGAGACGTCGACATCGTTGGTGAGGTGAATCTCTCCGTTTAATAATTGGACCCCCGGCGCGAGAGGCTGAGGCACCGAAGACCGATTAGCTGGCGGGTCAAGACGAGCCCATACTTCATCGGCAATCCACGCAACTCGACGCCCCACTTCGGCAACCGAACTCATGAGTGCATCGTCTGATTCAAAGCCAGCAAGTTCTGCAACTGCTCGTTGATCTTCAAGTCTCAACACTTCAACAGGACGACCAATATGGCGATGTAGCGCAACACGCACATTCATCAAGACGTCGTTGCATCGCGCCAACTGACCCTCATCGCCCGGAAGTAGTTCTAACCCGGCATCAATGGCCCATTTCAGCGCATGAATATCGCGTAGGCCACCCATGCCTTCTTTCAGATTCGGCTCCAACAAAAACGCGACTTCGCCGTCTTTGTCATATCGCTCTAAGACGCGTGAATGCAGTTCAACTAGCCACTCGCGTCCTCGTTTTTTCCAGCTCTCTGCGCCACCTGCAATCACTTCACGACCGAGTGCCTCATTGCCAGCTACGACTCTTGCCGTCACGAGTGCTGTCGCTGTATCAAGATCTGTTGCACACAGCTGAAGTGTTTCTTTTGGCGTACGCACCGAGTGCCCGAGTTTGATTCCAGCATCCCAGACTGGATACCAAATCTTTGATGCGATATTGCTGATGTCTTTTACTCCGCGGTGCACCAACAAAACGTCAAGATCACTTTGTGGTGCTAACTCACGACGTCCATATCCACCAACCGCCAACAACACAATGTCATCAGACTTCTTCACCCCAGCAACTGCATCATCGAATAGTTGCGAGAGCCACTCATCAGTTGCTGCAGATAATTCAGTGCATAGCTCAAGGCCACGAAGTGAATGGTTGTCAATCAACTCTTGTCGAAGATTCATGACAACTTTCCTTCCGCACGACGTCGGGTCAGAACAGTTGCTGCTTTCCATGCTCCCCATGTGATGCCAGCATCGTGAGCTTCTTCAGAAAGATCCCGCCATGTCAGCGGCCCGAATGCATAGATGTCGTCGGGCATTGACTGTTGGTCGAACTCATCTCGCTTGACCGGTGGCACTCCGGCATCTCTTAAAGCCGATGTAATAAATCTTGTTGATTGTCGAAGAAGATGAAGTGGATTAGCCCGTTGTTCGTCAACGTCGGTGGACAACAGTTCGGTCATATTTGCACGGACAAACTCCAGAGTTGAGTTGACGATTGAAGGCGTATCAATTTCAATTCCGGGGGCAACTGTTTCCGATTTCAATGCGAGCCACGATGGAATTGCTTCAAGAACAGCGTCCAGCAGAGTCTGCGAATAGGGATTCAGTTCGCTAATTTCACCCTGGTTTTCCATGACATATGGGAGTGTATGGAGGTCGTGGACGGCAGAACTACCACGAAACAAACACGCAACAAAGAGTTCCGACACCGACTGGGCTAGACATTCACATATGAGTTCTGCGCTTGTTCTGGCTGGTGGTGGCGTCACAGGTATTGCGTGGGAAACAGGGGTTCTGTACGGGTTACACCTGCGAGGAGCACTCCGTGTGGATCAGTTTGACCTCGTGGTGGGAACTAGCGCGGGTGCCACAGTTGCGGCCCAAATCTCCTCTGGGGTCTCTCTTGAAGAGTTGTTCGCCCGACAAGTGTCCGACGTTCATGAGGAGATTTCGCCAATCATCGATCTTGAACTACTGACGAAAGTTTTTGGAGAACTAGCGGCAGGTGGCACTGAGACCGATGTACAACGCCAAGAAATTGGAAAACTCGCATTGACAGCCTCAACCATTCCTGAAGATATGCGACGGCGAGTCATTGAGTGGCGCCTCCCTATGCACGAGTGGCCATTGCAACGTTTGCTACTCACGGCCATCAATGCGACAACTGGCGAATTTGTGACGTGGAACAATGACTCAAACATCTCACTCATTGATGCAGTAGCAAGTAGTTGTGCGGTCCCCACTGTGTGGCCA
>JALRGJ010000204.1 GCA_023253435.1 Ilumatobacteraceae bacterium
GCCACTTTTGCTTTGTAATAACCAAATTCATCGAGAGGACTCTGAGTGGGAGCCACGACATCAGCATCCACCTTGCCCACAGTTGCTGCAACTTCAGCAGCCACTGAGGCAGGAACAGATATCACTCGCACTCCTCGACTTGGGACCATTCCCATCACTCGAGCTTGTGCTGTGAGCTGCTCAGGCGATTGCAAGCGCGCACGATCCGCACGCAACTGATCAAAATGTTGACGAGCACGTGAGATGTCATAATTCAACTTGTCAATTTTCATTTGCTGATCGGCCAATGTTGCTCGCAATGCAACAACCATGAATAGCGAACTAATGAAAATTGCAAGCGCCACAAACGCGCGAACATATTTACGTTCCTCGGTAGCAACGAGGGTGAGCTTTGGGCGAGATGTTTCTTCACCCGGAACCAAAATTGAGGGAAAACGAAAAGCAACTGCCATGTCAGCCCTGGTCCTTATTGCCAAGCTTCTCCACTACACGCAAACGAGCAGATGAGGCACGAGGATTTGCACTGATCTCAGCACGTGATGCCTCACGAGAAATACGCACGCGCTGCACAAGTGGTTGTGCGCCACAACCGCACGGCAATCCACTTGGGCAAGTGCAGTCACCGGTTTCAGCAGATCGCATCACAGCCTTAACAATCCGATCCTCGCCCGAGTGATACGTCAGAACAGCAAGGCGAGCTCCGGGAGCCAACAATGAAATTGCTTCCCGTACGGCCCCGCCCAGGATTCTGAGCTCCGCGTTGACCTCTATGCGAATCGCCTGGAAAGTTCTCTTTGCAGGATGACCACCGCGCCGGCGCGCAGGTGCAGGGATTGCGCTGCTCACAACATCAGAGAGTTGGATTGTGGTCTTTATTGGGCGAGCCGCGATGATCGCCTTTGCGATGCGAACTGCATGACGTTCATCTGCATTATTTCGGAGCATGTCAACGAGTTGCTCCAGGGAATATCCGTTGACAACATCATCTGCAGTGAAATCTTGTGTTTGGTCCATCCTCATATCAAGCGGTGCGTCAAATCGATAGGAGAAGCCACGTTCAGCAACATCGAATTGAGGCGAGGAAACGCCGAGATCGAAGAGAGCACCGGCCAACGACCCGATGCCCTCTTCGGTCACGACGGACGACAGTGAATCAAAACGAGCGCGCCGGAGGGTCGCACGCTCAATCAGACCACTGTCTCGAAGAACTTTTTCTGCTGCATCAAGCGCCATGGAATCTTGATCAATCCCTAATAGCGACACTCCTGGGTGTGCGAGCAAAAGCGCAGATGAGTGACCTGCTCCTCCCAATGTAAAGTCAGCAAACACTCCTGTGTTCATGGTTGCGAACACTTCAAGGATCTGGTCCAGCATCACCGGCTGGTGTTCAAAGTGTTGACTCACGACAACACCAGCCATGGTCCTTGGCAGTCCCTCGGATGACAATCGCCACCCGGATTTATCCCCGGTATGTGCTCGATGGCAGCGGGCGGAGTTGGAGCAAACCACCGTGCCATCCGGGAGACTGCCAAAGACCACAGGCCTTTGGTGTGTGAAGACTTCTGAAGCATCGGAGATCACGCGCCTGCTCCAGCGATTTTTTCTGTTCCGGCCAGGATGTTGCGCTCATGTCGCACTGGCTCCCAAATCTCTACTCGGTCGAATGATCCTGCAACGACAACTTTGGAATTGAGAACAATCCCTGCGTACTCACGCAACTTTTCCTCAAGGTTGATGCGCCCTTGGGCATCAATGGTGACCTCAATGGTGTTTGCTGCAAAAGCACGCTGCTGGTTGCGATCCATCTCTCCGGCACGCACTTTGTCCAAGATGTCTTGAGCTTCCCGCTCGAATGCCTCGGCCGTCATGACGTCGATGCACTTCTCGCGTCCATACGACAGGTAACAACGCGGTTCTAGGCGGGGACGAAATGCAGCGGGCAAAGCCAACCGACCCTTGGGGTCTAGTTGCCGCTCGTGCACTCCAACAAACACTGTTCCGCCTCCTCGAGCCACCACCCGCGGTAACTCGTAGGTGTGACATTAATCCCCACTTTCCCCCACTGTCAACCACCATTCCCCACTTTTCTCCACAAATCCCCCCACCACTCCCCACAGGGGCATCAAGAGACCCCACCTCAGGGATCAAAAGACAGAGAGGGCCAGCTTCCCGCCCAAGTGGAGAGGAGAAATTATGAAAGTGCGAGGAGTTCTTGGTGCAACGCCATAGCTAGGTCATGGGCGGATGCCATCACTGTTGCCACGGCAATTTCATTCACGATGTGGTGAAGAGTGCCAGTTGTATCGACGAGCGCGGGTAGCCATTGTGAAGTATTCCAGTGGGTGTATACAACGCATTGGAACCGAGCACCATCG
>JALRGJ010000205.1 GCA_023253435.1 Ilumatobacteraceae bacterium
ACGAGTAACCTTTCAGCAGATGACGCGGCATGCGGGGTGAATTTCGCACCGCATTTCGCACCATCCCCGCCTTCGTAGCTCAGTGGATAGAGCAACGGTTTCCTAAACCGCAGGTCGCAGGTTCGATCCCTGCCGAGGGCGCCACCATTTATTGAGTATTTATTCGCTTTGCCAGATTGAGCAATTGTTTGCGAACCATTATTCCATCGCCTGGGGCGAGAATGAATTTTTCTATCAGGCGACCAAAGGGAAGTGACACTCGTGCTCTCATGCGTGTCACGATTCGTGTGCCTTCTTGATCCTCTCGCAATTCATAGGCAAGAGTAAAACACAATCTTTTTGCAAGCCTTCCTTTTGGTATGACAGACAAAACAAAGGCAGACGGTTCTTGAACTATTTCAGCGGTAAAAGAAATAGGTCCACCAGGAACTTGGGATCCTGAGCTCACGTTTTGCCATTTGGGCTTCACGGTGATGGCGCTTTTTCTTCCCAAATTGTCTAGCCAGTCGTAGCTGTACCAGCCGGCTTTACCAAATCCCATTTGGCGAATCCATGGGAAAGTCTCTGCAGAAGTTCCGCTGACAGAAATGCAACGAGTTGCACTAATGCGAGCATGGGGGCAAATGTCATCTCCTACAACTGGGCCTAGTATCTCCGACTCAGTTGCGCCCCAATGCTGTAGAAACATGGTGAGAGCCTATGGAACAAAATTGAGGTTCTGTAGTGAACTGTGAGTACTGTCACCATATGCAATTGCCACGCAATGTAACTCTTCCGCCCGAGGCCGCAATGGCACTCAACGAAATCATTGGCATCATGACTGATCAATTGGTTGATGGCAATATGCAAAGTCGATGGAATGCGGAAGTTCTTGTGGAACTAGAGATGCGTCTTCATGAGGCAGAGGATGGATCAGCAATACAGATGGGTATTGACGACGCAGCCTTGCTTTTAGATGGAATGGCTTTTACAGAAGTGATGTCTGTTGAATTCCCATTTTTTGAGATGGTGCAGTGGACGAGCGACTTTGTCACAACAGAATTACGTTCTCACTGGACGGAAGACGAATGGCGGGAATTCGCCTCAAAATAGGGCATTTTCCAGGGTTTTCTTTTCGTTCCCTTAGGTAAAAAACTTCCAGTAAAACAGAAAACTTTTCTATGAACTGTTAGTCTAGATAATGTTTCCAGCCCATGAGATGGGCATAACTCGGAGCATTTTCACGTTGGTACTTCACAGAAGATTCTTTTCTCCAAGGTTGCTTGTTGCAATGTTGCTCATTGCGTTGTCACTGGTTACCTATCTTCCAAAAAAGACTCAGGCTGCTCGCGCATCAAATCCCAACAAGATCACGATTTGTCACAGGACTCACGCGACTACAAATCCCTACCGGCGAATATCGGTCAATAAGTCGTCGATCTTCGATGGTGCAAGCCTTGATGATCCAAACTCCAACGGAACAGGACATGGTCGATTTCAACACAATGATTGGCCGGGGAGTGATGCGAATCCAGTAACTGCTCGCCCAGTGCCAAACGTTTATAACCCCACTGTCACCTATGCCCCCAACAAGAAACGTTGGGGAGACATCATCCCGGATGTTCTTGATAATGGAAATCAGTTAAATAATGTCACGGCATCACCGTTGAACTACACGGGTGCGGGTTATGCGATCTATCACAATCAGGCTTATGGAGGGGATAGTCGCTATGCAACCATGTGCAAGCGCAGGTCTGCAAAAGAATATTGCGATGCTGAAGTAGCAGCTCTGGTTGCTGATGGAATGACTCAATCTGCGGCGGAGTCCTCTTGCATGGCTGAATTACAGGAACAAGGCGCATTAGAGGACGCACCTCTTCTTTCTGCCTGTGGGAACAATATTGCAACGTGTTCTTTTGCCGCACTATCTGTCTACGGAACCAGCACAGGACAGGTCTCATGCAGTGGTGGCAACATCACCATGAACGCCACTACGAACATGTCATCAATTACTGGTGAAGCGTATTTCCAATACGGTACAACTGAAGCACTTGGAACATCTGTTGCAGCAACTCCCGCATCTGTCACTGGTTCAACCTCGTTTTCGGTCACCTTGACTCTGAGCGATGGAACGTATTACTACCGAGCATTGGTGGCGACTCCAACTGATGACGGTGAGGTAGCGGGAACTATTGAAACTTTCACGAAGAGCAGTTCCACATGTAGTGGTACGGCCACAACGACTACATCAACATCGTCTTCTTCAACTTCAACGTCTACTTCGACAAGTTCCACTTCCACCACTACCACTGTGGCCTCGTCTTCCACTAGTACGTCAACGAGCACATCCACCTCAACTAGT
>JALRGJ010000206.1 GCA_023253435.1 Ilumatobacteraceae bacterium
CATGCAAATGGCAATTGATGTAGCAGGGTTTACGGCATCTGAAGCAGATCAACTTCGTCAAGCCATGGGGTCTAAGAGGTCAATGACTCGTATGAGGCGTTTGCAAGAACGCTTGTATGCCGGCATGGCAGAGCGGGGGATTACGGGCGATATTGCTAACGAGATCTTTAACAAAATGGCAGCTTTCGCTAACTATGGCTTTCCAGAGAGCCACTCTGTGAGTTTTGCTTACTTGGTGTATTCCTCTGCCTATATCAAATTGCATGAACCAGCGATTTTTTGTGCGGCGTTGCTGAATGCACAGCCCATGGGTTTTTGGTCGCCACATACTTTGGTACGCGATGCGCGTCGACACGGAGTAGTAGTACATACACCTCACATCAATTTGTCTTCACATAATGCAACGCTTGAACCATGCGCAGATTCCTACGGCGGGTTAGCTGTGCGTTTGGGGATTGGTTCAGTGCGTGGAATCGGTTCAGAACTAGCACGGGTTATTGCTCAGAACAGGCCTTATAAATCACTTGAGCATGTGCAATCTGTTGTTCCCCAATTGTCGCGACAACAAATGGAGGCTTTGGCAACGGCAGGTGCGTTTGCAGTGTTTGGTGATGATCGTCGACACGCACTGTGGGAGGCAGGCGCATATGGCAATGCACCAGATCATTTGCAAGGCATTTTGAGCATGAACTCTCGACCAACATTGCCTGGCATGGAGCCAATTGAAGAAGCCATTGCAGATTTGTGGGCCACGGGTATTTCTCCCGATGGTCATCCCACTGTGTTTTTGCGAGAGCAACTTGCCACTAAAGGGGTTCTTACTGCTGATGAGTTAGAGAAAGCAGACTCTGGAACTCGCGCTTTTGTCGCTGGCATTGTCACTCATAGGCAGCGCCCAGTCAGTGCGCGTGGTGCAACATTTATCAGCTTGGAAGATGAAACAGGATTAATCAATGTGGTGTGCTCAAAAGGGTGTTGGGCTAGGCATCGGGCTATTGCGCGAGATGCATCTGCATTATTGGTACGCGGTCGAGTAGAGAGAAATGATGGTGCACTTACTGTTGTGGCAGAACAACTTTCACCACTTTTCACACCAGTAGCGATACCCAGCAGAGATTTTCGCTAGTCGCGAGGCGACTCGTTGAGGTGTTCGTTAAACATGCGATACGTGTTGTAGATGTCTTTACATTTTTCACACATCGGAACTTGTTTGGGATCCCGAGACGGTACCCACACATGACCACACAGCGCCTCAAGGGGAGTGCCATTAATGCGTGCCTCTAACACTTTTGCTGCAGCATCTTCACCAGGTTCTGTTTTCACAATGTGGGCCACAATTGGTTCGCCAGTCTCTGGAGTCAGAGAAGTATCTGGCTGAGAAACAGCTGGATGAGATTTCACAGAGGGCATACCCAACAGTCAAGCACGAATGCACACTTCTCTACACTGTGCTCATGGGGATCTTTGTGGACAACTGCATGTGGACACATCGTGACTACTTGTGGTGTCACATGGTGAGCGACACATCACTCGACGAACTCCATGAATTTGCAGCGCTCTTGGGTGTGCCACAACGAGGGTTTCATGGCGACCATTACGATCTGCCTGCCCATGTGCGTGAGGTGGCCGTAGAACTTGGCGCATGTGAAGTCACGAGCCGAGAACTCGTTGCACGATTATCTGGTGCCGGTTTGCGTATGACTGCTGCAATGCGCAGGGACTACCAAATGGTGGTGGAATACGGCCAAGGGTCTGGCTCATTGAGTAGTGAGCGTGGGCAATAGAGGCCACCCCTGCCCATCACCACCCAATCTCTCAGCACAATTCCTGAGTGTTCAAAAACAGTCTTCATGTGCTGAAGGAGCACTTCATCACCGTGATGATGGGGTGTGTGTTCGCGTAAGGAAATAAGAACAGCGGAAGACGCCTCCGGATTTAGTGCCACTTGGCCAATGAGGTTGTGAACAACAGAACTTGACAACGGTTCACACTGTGCGAGTCCTACTGCACACATCTCTGAATTGAGAGACAAAACAAGGGTGGAGTTACAGAGAGGTCGCGAAAGTGCGAGGCATGCGATGCTGACAACTTATAGGAGCGATCCGATGGGGTCGAGATACGGAAGAGGGATAGTAAAAAACGATGTAGTGCGCACGGGCTTCCTTCTGTAGTAGCAGAGGGAAGAAGGGAAGAATAAAGAATGGGTGTTGTGAACTTGGCGCTACAAGGAGGCGATGTAGCCAAAGCAGACCATCATTGCCACCACGGGAGCTGCCCATGAGATCCACTCAGAA
>JALRGJ010000207.1 GCA_023253435.1 Ilumatobacteraceae bacterium
AATTGGCGTGACGTTTGTCGTGACCCAGGCACGGGGCCGCTGGTACCGTACTTTGCCTTGCGAGTCCTTCTCATTGTGAACTCCTTTGCGTCCTCTGTGACGGCGAAAAACACCGTGACGGTGCACGAACGCCTATCCCAGCACCATGACGTACAGGTGGTGGAGACCAACAGGCGTGGCCATGCCACCCGCTTTGCAGAAGACGCCGCCCGAAGGGGCATTGATGTCGTGGTGGCCTATGGCGGGGATGGCACTCTCAACGAGGTTGCCACCGGAGTTGCCACCACCAACACTGCTCTTGCCGTGCTCCCTGGCGGGTCTACCAACGTGTTTGCCAGAACTTTAGGAATGCCAAACGACGCCATTGAAGCTGTTGACCTGATTGTTGACGCACTCGACAGAGACGACATCTCATCCATTGGCCTTGGAAAAGCAAATGGCAGATACTTCACATTTCATACTGGCCTTGGATACGACGCTGCAGTGG
The DNA here is from genome assembly GCA_023253435.1 of Ilumatobacteraceae bacterium. Classification (GTDB taxonomy): domain Bacteria; phylum Actinomycetota; class Acidimicrobiia; order Acidimicrobiales; family Ilumatobacteraceae; genus UBA2093. The sequence goes on from JALRGJ010000207.1 coordinate 488, forward strand.
TGAAATGGGTGGAGCAACGAGCTGCACTCAAGAGATACGCAGGACATCCTTTGTTTGTTCTTGCTTCTCTCAAGACTTTCTTTTTTGATTTTGATCGCAAGCAACCACATTTTTCATTGGAGTTCAATGACGGCACCGTTGTGAACGATGGGTATTTCTCGGTTGTCATGAACACAAACCCATACACCTACTTGGGTAATCGACCCCTCGACCTTGTTCCCAGCACGTCATTGTCTTCTGGGCTATCAGTGGTCACGTTTAAAACGATGAAGCCTCTCCACATCATCTCCACGTTGCTCTCAGCTCTCAAAGGTGGCGGAGTAAAACAAAAACCGTGGCTTGATATTCATACGGATGTGAAAAAGGTGACGGCCCATCATTCGCGATCATTTGCATACCAGCTAGATGGTGACTACTTGGGAGAAATTCAAAACGTTGAATTTGAATTTGTTCCTAATGCATTACGGCTTGTTCGCTCCTACCGCTAACGAGAACGAACATCTCGATGGCTTAGTGCTGAGCCAATACTCCAAGTGCCACATCAGGCACATTGGTGCAAATTCCGTTGACACCCCACTCAATAATTCGGTTCATGTCAACAGGGTCATCCACTGTCCATACATTCACCTCTAGCCCCGCAGCATGAAACGCCCGAACGCAACCCTCTTCTAACAATTTCACGTACGGATGCAGAGCGCTATGGCCAAAGCCGGCGAGATCGCGTGCCACTTTCTCCCAGTTCTCTGGCCTGACTCCCTCTGTGAGCCATGCAGTGCGCACCTGTGGCCGAAACGTGCGCATGGCATCAATAGTGGGGCGATGAAAACAAGAGATCAGCCAACGATGATCTTCATCTCGTTGCTCGAGATATGCAGCGACAGAGGCAGCCAGTGAATCTGAGGCATCAAAATCTGGGTCTATGGGGTGATTCTTGATTTCAATATTCACCCACATGCCCGCACATGCATCAAGCGCATCGGACAAAAACGGGACATGACTGGGTAATTCATCGGCTCTCAACTCACAGATCAATCGACCATCGGGCAGGTCTGCATTGTGGTGAATGGCCATTGCGCCATCAGCAGTTCTGCGTACGTCTAGTTCCACCGCATCGGCTCCCAGGTCCTTGGCCCGACGGAATGCTGCGAGGGTGTTCTCCTTTTCAGCCCGAGACGCTCCCCTGTGGGCTATTACCTGAACCTTTGCCATGTCCCTCACTCTTTCACAAAAAATTTTTATCCACAGGAAAATTACATTGACAGAACTTTGCAATCTTCATTGTCAGATGCCAACTTCGCTCGTAGCGTTCCACGAAGTAGTTCACGCGCAGTAGCGCCCTAGCCCCCACAAAGGAATCCGACGTGTCAATCCTCGCGTCATCACTAGCTCTTGGAAGTGCCGACTACACCTGGCGCAACAACGCCGTTTGTAAAGACACTGATCCAGAACTTTTCTTTCCCGTCGGAACAACAGGCCAGGCACTCTTGCAAATTGCAAAGGCAAAGTCTGTGTGTTGCCAATGTGAAGTTGCTCAGCAGTGCCTTGAGTTTGCTCTAGAGACAAACCAGGACACTGGAATTTGGGGTGGCACTTCAGAAGAAGAGCGCCGTCAAATGCGTCGAGTTGCTGCTGCCGAAGCAAAGCGTCAGCGTGCCGCTGCTATGGCTGCAAAAGCTCAGTCAGCAACGAGTCCTGTTACTCATCTTCCAGAGGAACCTGTAGCGCAATAACCGTTCCGGTATTTCCCGGGCGGGGCAACAAATCCACCCTCTGAAGTTCTTCTTTGCGGGCTGGTCGCATCTCAAT
>JALRGJ010000208.1 GCA_023253435.1 Ilumatobacteraceae bacterium
TCTGTTGGGGCACCTTGCGCTCAATGCGCTTAGTCATGTTCATCTTTTGGAGAGTGCGTCAAGAGGAGAGCATGCAGAGCAGTATCCCGGTGGACCTGTGGCGCGTCAGAACGCCATAGATGAGGTAGCAGGCTGGAGCCCAGAAGACACTGTGGCCACATTGCGTAGAGCCGTGTACACCCTTGAAGGAGCTTGGGCAGGAGCAAATTTTGATACCTGGAATGGAACTGGAATCGCTGCTTCGGGGTCTGCATTAGTAATGCACCAACTTCCTTTTCTTCGCTGGCGCGAAGTGACGATCCATCTCACAGACCTTGATGTTGGGGTGGAGTATTCAGAGTGGCCAGACCTTTATGTTCGACTTGAACTGGATCGTCAGAAAATGGCGTGGGCAGCAAGTCATCCCATGGGTCTGACTCAATTTCCACAAAATGTCATGGCATTGCCCGAAAAACAACGTTTGGCATGGTTGGTGCAACGTGAGCAAATAGACGGTTTGCCCAAGGGGCCCGGTTTGTAATGAAGCAATATGTAAGAAGATTTCTCGTCACTTTTATTGGCATGATTGCGCTGTTCACAGTTGTGCCTCACGTTGCTCACGCTCATGCAATTCTCGATTCATCGAGTCCTGGCGCATCTTCGGTTATTTCCTCCACTCCTAATGAAATATCACTTCGGTTCAACGAAAATATCGAAGAAAAACTTGCCAGTATCCAACTCTACGGATCTGACGAAAAAGAGATTCAGATAGGTAAGGCAACCCGAGACCCGGCGGATTCTGCTCATGTCACTGCTCAAATTGGCGCACAAGGAATCTCACTGGAAGAAGGTGTCTATGTAGTTGTTTGGCGTGTGGTTAGTGCAGACGGACATCCAGCCTCTGGTGCGTTTCCCTTTGAGATAGGCGAAAAAAGTTCAGGCACTGGTTTGCAGTTACTGGCTGGCGTACTTGAAGGGGTCAGTACTGAGTCAATTTTGGAAACTCCACTCGCTGCCGTGAGATATCTCACGTATCTCTCGGTGATTTTTCTGTTGGGCTTTGTGATTTTTTCGTGGGTGAAATCACCTGTTGGCAATCATCAACTTTTGTTGGCAAAGTTGTCGGTGGTTGGAGTTGGGCTTGGCAGTCTTTTCATGCTTGTACTGCAGGGTCCGTATGTGGCAGGGAAGTCATGGGCGGCAATCACAGAGTCTCAATTGTTCGTTGATGTCTTAGGTACTCGGGCAGGTATTGCACTTCTTACCCGAATATTCATCACCATCGTCTGGGGATTATTAGTGGTGTTCTTTGCGCAGCGTGCTTCAGGTTGGTGGAAGAACGTGGCCTTCATGTGCACGGTAGGGACAATTGCGACGTTTTCCCTGTCTGGCCATGCAAGCGCAGGAACATTTCCTGCAGTTTTCGTTGTCGTGGACTCGCTTCACTTATTAGGTATTGCAGCGTGGGTGGGTGGACTTCTTGTGATGGCCCTTGGGTCTTATAACCCCGATGACTCTGTTCACCGTTTCTCTCGAGTGGCTAGTTGGGCGATGCCATTAACAATTGCCACTGGAGTGGTTCAGGGGTTTCATTTGATGGGTGGGATCAGCGACATTGCGTCCCACACCTTCGGAAAGCTCTTATTAGCAAAAACTTTCTTTGTGGTCATCGTCGTTCTCATTGGATTTCGTGCCAGAAAACTATTGCGTTCTCCATCTGCTTCCTTTTTTCGGATAGTTCGATGGGAAGCACTGGTTGTGTGTTTGGTGATTGCACTTACTTCTGTCATGGTGGGTAAGACACCATCAACAGCAGTTGGTTCTGCGGGCAAAACATTTACTGCCACTCAACTTCAGGGAGACGTTCTGGCAAGTATCGAGGTGCTGCCAACAACAGTAGGAACCATGGCTGTACATGTGATTTTGTCTCCCCCTGGTGGAGCGCTTTCACCGGTGAAAAGCGTGAGCACTCAATTTGCGCTTGCGTCTAAAAAGATCTCAGGGTTACCGGTCAACATGCTGTCGATTGGGCCAAACCATTGGAGTGGGGTTGTTCAGATTCCGTATCCCGGAACCTGGGATCTCGAGGTTCGAGTAAAGCCAACGGACACCGAGACGCTGTTGTACACCGCGCAAGTTGAAATTTCTGATTAGATGTCGCGCACCACAATGTGATGGGGCATTCCCGTTGGTTCATCTATAAAGCCGTCACCTGCACAGATGAATCCGCATTTCTCGTAGAAGGGGAGTGCACTATCTCTCGCACGAGCCCACACAACACGCGCATCATGTTGTTGGG
>JALRGJ010000209.1 GCA_023253435.1 Ilumatobacteraceae bacterium
TGACCGTCAATGGAGTTGCGATTGTTCCACTTCTATCTGAGGCAGCGACACCAATTCTCTTGGAACCCAGATCGAGGCATAACACTCTCACGACTGAGACGCAGATCCAATCACAGACTTCGCTTTGTCTTCCGCAATACGGAGAGCTTCATCTAATTTCTCTGGAATCTTGCCACCGGCAGTGGCAATATCGCCCTTGCCACCTCCGCCACCACCCACAGTGCGAGCAGCATCTTTAATGAGATCCCCTGCATTGGGTGCGATATTTGCTTTGGTCGCAGCAACCAAAGACACGCCTCCAGCATCCGTGACGCCACCAAGAATCGCAATAACGATGCCCGGCTGTTGCCGGACAGCCACAGCGAGATCGCGCAGATCATTAGCAGACATTCCATCTATCCGCGTTACGACAAGTCCTTCCTTTGCTTCACCCGCTATTTCAGTTGCACGACCAGCTGCCAATTTTGCGCGAAGAACTTTTAGTTCATCTTGAGCGACTTTCAACTCTTCAATTTTTCGAGCGACACCAGCAACAGCCTCTTCTGGCTTTGTACCTACAAATGCTGCAACCTCAGATAACACTGAATCTGTTCGTTGAATGTAACGAACTGCGTTCTCGCCAGTAACTGCCTCAATACGTCGAAGATTGGAGCCAATGGATGATTCCGCAATGATCTTTATTGCACCAATATCGCCGGTGGCAGAGACGTGTGTTCCACCACACAACTCGGTGGAGGCACCCGCTTTCAGCACGCGCACGATGTCTCCGTACTTATCGCCGAAAAATGCAATTGCTCCAGCTGCCATGGCTTCATCTTTAGATGTTTCAAAAGCATCAACTGGAGCGTTTAACAGAACTTGGTTATTTGCTAACAATTCAATCTGTTCAATTTCTTTGGCCGTCACTGCGTCGTAATGACTGAAGTCGAAACGTAGACGATCCGGAGATACAAGTGAACCTGCTTGCTTCACATGCTCGCCCAGAACTGTGCGTAACGCCCAATGCAAAACATGCGTACCTGTGTGATTGCGTCTCGTAGAGGTTCTGGCTTCAACATTTATCTGCGCTTGAACTACAGATCCCTCCACAGGCTCTCCTGAGACAATTTTGCAGACATGTCGACGCAAGCCAGGCAAAGCAAAAGTTGTATCGAGCACTTCAAGCGAGAAATCCTGATGAGAGATGAAGCCCGTATCTCCCACCTGCCCACCACTTTCTGCATAGAAGGGTGTGTGATCGAGAAACACTTCAACCGTGCCATTATCGCCAGGAATAATTGCTTGAATTGTGGACTCAGTTGAGTTGTGAACGTATCCCACAAACTCAGTAATCCCGTGCTGCTCCATGACCTCTCGGTACATCTCAACACGGTCACCATCTGATCTTCCTGACTTACGCGCATCTTTGGCACGAGTGCGCTGTTCATTCATCTCTTTTTCAAAACCATCGATATCGACTTCCACCCCGCGTTCGCCTGCAATTTCTTGTGTGAGCTCCAAGGGAAACCCGTACGTATCGTGCAAAAGAAAAGTAGAAGCGCCAGAAAGTTTTTGAGGGTGTGCGGAAAGATCGGTTTCAAGAATTGAAAGACCTGTCTTCAGTGTGTTGCGGAATCGTTCCTCTTCTTTAGTGAGGACTCCCACAATGAAATCCTTATTCTTGAGGATGTCTGGATAAGCATTCCCCATGACATCGATTGCAACTCCCGACAAATCTGGCATCACGAGCTTTTCAGTTCCTAGGAGAAATGCATGACGTACTGCGCGACGGATAATACGGCGCAGCACATACCCACGATTCTCATTACTTGGGAACACCCCATCATTGATCAGCATTGTTGCTGAACGTGCATGTTCAGCGAGAACGCGCAAACTGAAACTAGACCGATCTTCATAGTTGCCTATTTGATACTTAGCACCCGTTAATGACTGCGCTTTTTCAATAAGTGGAAAGAGAACATCGGTTTCCCATACCGAGTCCACACCTTGCACTAATGCAAGTATCCGCTCTAAGCCAGCACCTGTGTCGATACTTGGTTTGGGAAGAGGGCTACGTGAGCCGTCAGACGCCTGGTTGTATTGCATGAAGACGAGGTTCCAGAACTCCATGAACCGATCACCATGTGGATCATTTTGTGGACCCCCGTCTGGCCCAAAAGCGGCTCCTCTGTCGAAATGTATTTCCGAGCATGG
>JALRGJ010000210.1 GCA_023253435.1 Ilumatobacteraceae bacterium
GTCCAGTCGCAGGATCTAACCATGTGTAGTGGCGAGAGCGCATGTAGGCAAGAGCGTGGTCGCCGGCAAATGTGTAACACACAGGGGCTCGCAAGACTTGAAAGCCAGTGCGTTTATCTCGTGATTTCACGGAAAATGGAACTCGTACACCACCAACCGCATCAACAATTGACGCAAAGGCACAAAAGTCAACATTGACATAATGATCAATTTGTATTCCGAAATTTTCTTTAATTTTTCGGATGAGGTTGTTGGGATTTTTCTTGTCAAAATTGCTATTGATACGTTCACTTCTCGACGATCCTGCGCGCTTCACCCAGAGGTCACGAGGGAAAGACAAGATTGCGGCTTGGTTATCAGTGGGATTGACGCGAACCACCATGATGGAGTCGCTTCTTGCCCCATAACCACTATTTCTATTCCCCACACCCCCGTAGTAGCGAGAGTCTTTAGAGATGCAGGAGTTGTTGTCGGATCCGGTAATCAAAAAATTCTTTGCAGTGAGATCACCCGGTGGAAGATTGAGATTCTCGCTATTGGGTTCAACGGTGTCGATGGTGACAACATTTCTGTTTCCAAGTTTCCAGTTGGCATATAACAATCCGGCACCCGCAAACACCGTGATCACGGCTAACACGATGTTAAAAATCACAAAAACTTTGTGCTTTACCGAGCGGTGGGGGCGCTGTGATGTGCGGGGCATGGTTCTTACACAGTAGTTGTAGGTGGTGCGAGAGTGACTTCAACTGAAATTTCTGTTGAATCACCCTGTAAAAGCGACCACTTTGCTACTGAACCTGCGTCCGCAATGTCTGGCCATGCTGTAGATATTGCAGCTCCAGCCTCTTGAGACGCAATGATCACCACGTTTTCAGCAACATTTTTCTGACTTACTTTTGCAGTTGTTTTTGCTCCACGGATTGCTGCAATCGTTGTGCACACAGCATCGAGTAAAAGATCATTTGCTCCAGATTCAACTCCATGAATCAGTTCTTCAGATGTTGGCCATGGCGCAGTATGGATTGAATCTTTTTGCCACCAACTCCACACTTCTTCAGTTGCAAAGGGAAGCAGCGGAGCGAAAAGTCGTTGCAAAGTAGAGAGTGCACGGCGTAGCGCTACACGGGCCGAGAGTGCACCTTCTTCGCTATGAGTGGCGTAGGCACGTGTTTTTACAAGTTCAACGTAGTCATCACAGAACCACCAGAAGAAAGACTCGGTTCGCTCGAGAACGCGCGCATAGTCATAGGACTCAAAAGCTGTTGTTGCCTCTTCTACAATTTGCGAAAGTCGATGCAACATCGCAATGTCGATGGCTTCAGTAGGAAGAGCGGTTTCCTCGGCATCTCCAAAACCAAGAACAAATTTAGTGACGTTGAGCAACTTGGTAGCAAGTTTTCTGCCCACTTTCATTTGGTCTTCGCTGAAGGCCGTATCAACACCTGGTCGGGCTCCGGCGGCCCAATAACGAACGGCATCACTTCCGTATTTTTCAAAAAGATCTACTGGCGTGACGACATTGCCTTTTGACTTAGACATTTTCTTTCTATCTGGGTCGAGAATCCACCCAGATAATGCCGCATTGCTCCATGGGGATGTTTTGTGCTCAAAGTGAGAACGCACCATGGTGGCAAAGAGCCACGTGCGAATGATGTCGTGGCCTTGTGGTCGGACATCAAAGGGGAAGACTCGAGAAAAGAGATCTGAATCGTCTTCCCACTTACCTGCAATTTGTGGGGTGAGAGAAGACGTTGCCCAAGTATCCATGACGTCTGGATCCCCAATGAAACCTCCTGGTTTGCCACGTTGGTCTTCTGTGTAGCCAGCGGGAACATCGGTGCTTGGGTCGATGGGCAATTCAGACTCTTGAGGTACTAGTGGTGATTCATGCATGACATCACCGTTTGCATGTAACGGGTACCACACAGGAACAGGGACGCCAAACCACCGTTGACGGCTCACTAACCAGTCGCCGTTGAGGCCCTCCACCCAGTTCGAGTAGCGGTGTCGCATGTGATCGGGGTGCCACGTGAGTCCGGCACCACGTTGCAACAATTCATCTCGCAAGGAAGCGTCACGACCACCGTTGCGGATGTACCACTGGCGCGAAGTGACGATCTCGAGAGGTCGGTCGCCTTTTTCGTAGAACTTCACCGGGTGCACGATCTTTTCGGGCTCGCCGTGCATCTCACCCGACGCCCGCAAGAGTTCCACGATCTTGGTTTGCGCCTGATTCACCTTG
>JALRGJ010000021.1 GCA_023253435.1 Ilumatobacteraceae bacterium
TGATTGTCGGGGTTCTTTTTAAACCGAGATAGTTGTGCATCTCCCACAGTTTCAAAAGCAAAGCCCACAATCCATAAGACGATTCCCATGACGGCAATCGGACCAATTGGAGTATCAGTCTCCGCACTCGCGAATTGCACGGGAAGAGATACCACCCACATCAAGAAACCCTGCAGTCCAAAAACAGTAATCAAGCTCACCACGGGGAACTTTGCTCCGTGTCGTTTGCGCATAGCTCGGTAGCGCCAATCTTCGCCGTGCCCAATGTTTCGTTTGGCTAAGTATCCGCCAAGACGCACTCCCCACAACGAGATCAGTATCGCAAGCAATATCTGGCGCGCCCTATAAGCATCTTCAATGTTGATCACCAAAGACCAAGCAACAACAACAAATCCCAATCCCCAGACAATGTCAACAATGGATGCATTATTTATCAAGACACTGATGATCCAAGTTGAAATCATGATCACTGCAATGGTGATTGCAGCAACGAGCATTGCACTACCCACGAGACACTCCTAACCCAAGGTTGTTATTTGCAATCATGTCACCAATTGCAGAGTCCATTTTCACCCATTGATCATCAAGCCAAGACACAAATTCATCTCCCGACGGAATTGAGTTTCGCGCAACTTCTGATATTCGAACATGAACGTTTACTCGACACGTACCCAATTGCCGCAAGATTCCCTTAAAGGTGTCCATTCCTTCAAAACCTGAATGCCACATAAACAAAACGTTCGCGTGTGGAACGGCTTGCAACAATGCGCTGGCGCCTGCAGGGCGTGGGACAATTAAATGCTGAAGCCCCACCAGACGATCAGCTCGTTGAGGTGATCGTTCTCTCAATGACTCAAGAGCACGCTGACGTTTGTGCGGGGCTGCTCTACTTCCCTCTGGGAAAATGACCGCAACATCATCTGCTTGTAGATCCGCAGCCATTTGAGATATGCCCTGTAACTCGCTTGCGACATTGGCAGATGATCTATCTACGAAGTAGTTGGGTAGTCGATGACCCACTACGTCTAAGCATGGATCTAGCTTCAGTTCTTTTTTCAACACATATCGAGGATTCAGCCCAAGATGGGTAGCAAAAATCCAAGCACTCAAAATTGAATCGGCCAGGCTTGCATGTCTGCATAAGGCGATGAAAGGACCAGTACCAACATCTGGTACACCGTCAATAGTGACCCTCATACCAACACTGATTCTGAGAGCACGCACAATAGAAGCAGTCCACCAACGTTGTACCGCGTAGTGGGCAGGAAGTGAAGAACTTTTTCCTACCGCCCACAAGGCCACAGAAGCCACCACTCCTGTCACCTCTAACCAGGCCCACATCAAGCCAAAGACGCCAAACCTCATCAGAGGAAAACGCCATCTCCCTCGGACTGCATCAAGTAAAAACAACAATGGAGCCCAAGCCGGAAGCGCAACCAGAAGAACCAGTGCCAAAAGACAGACCCCAGAGACCGTGACCAGTCTTCGTTTCAGGGTGTTCTCCACCCCAGAAACCCTAGGCGAAGTGGCCACCCTCGGAAAGCCTTGATTACCAATGGTTTCACCTTTACAAATCGTATAAGTTGAGCGAGATGACTGATTTGGCCAAGAACACCCGTGTCTCGTTCACCGTCAACGGGAAAGCCGTGTCGGTAGACGCCGACCACCCACACTTGTTGGGCGCATTGCGAGATGAGTTGAACATCACATCTGCCAAAGATGGATGCTCCCCTTCAGGTCAATGTGGCTGTTGCACCATTTTGATTGATGGCAAAGCTCAAGTGTCATGTCAGTACCCCGTAGAGAAGGCAGAAGGCAAGGTCATCACCACGCTTGAAGGAGTTGATCAAACAGAGCGCCAAAAGTTTTCTGAAGCATTCTCTGCATGTGGCGGCCTGCAATGTGGTTTCTGCATTCCCGGAATTGTGATGAGGGCAAAATCTCAGATCGACAAAAAAGGCGCAGATCTAAAACGCGAAGACATGGCACGTCATTTAGGTGCTCACCTATGCAGATGCACTGGTTACGTGAAAGTTCTTGACGCAATTGAAGCAGTGGCCAAAGGAACTCCCGTTGATGTGTCACTTCCTGGTGGAGTTGGCTCACGTGGCACAAAGTACGAAGCACCAGAACTTGCTCTTGGAGACAGAGGTTATGTAGACGATATTCGGGTACCAGGAATGCTGCATGGTGCATTGCATCTCACCAAACATGTACGCGCTGACATTCTTGGCATCGACACAAGTGCTGCTGAAAAGGCACCAGGAGTAGTAGCGGTGTATACCGCCGCAGATGTTCCCGGAACAATCAAGGTAGGAATCATCTACAAAGACTGGCCAGTATTCATTGGAGTAGGAGAACGCACATCGTATGCAGGAGATGTTCTTGCAATTGTTGTTGCGCAGACACGTCGGCAAGCACGAGCAGCTTCAGAACTAATCAAGGTGGAATACGCACCTCTCCGTCCCATCGTGGATGCCATCGCTGCTATCGATGATCCCGAGATTGCTGTATGGGGCACTGACAACAATGTGCTCTCAAGAAGTGACTATGTTCGCGGTGATGTTGATGCACAACTCGCTTCTAGCGCATACACAGTGACTGAAACATTCCAGACTCAAAGAATTGAACATGCTTTCTTAGAACCAGAGTCCACTCTCGCTGTTCCCAACACACAAGAAGGCACAATGCATGTGTATTCAGGTGGTCAAGGCGTATGGGATGACCGAGATCAAATATGTGCGTTACTCAATGTGCCCACAGACAAAGTCACTGTTGAGTTGGTTTCAAATGGTGGTGGCTTTGGCGGAAAAGAAGACATGTCTAACCAGGGTCAAACCGCTCTTGCTGCCTGGCTCTTGCAACAACCAGTGAAATGCACCCTCTCCCGCGAAGAGAGCTTGTTGATGCACGCAAAACGACACCCCATTCGCATGCACTACACAGTGGGCTGCACCACCGAAGGAAAAATCACAGCGGTACGCGCTCGCATGGTGGGTGACTCTGGCTCGTATGCATCAGTGGGCATGAAGGTGCTTGAGCGAGCCGCAGGCCATGCAACTGGCCCGTATCACACACCTGCAGTAGATGTGTCGTCAGTTGCAGTTCGCACCAATAATCCTGTCTGTGGCGCATTCCGAGGATTTGGAGCCAACCAAGCACAATTCGCCATGGAGGGCTGCCTCGATCGACTCGCTGAAATGGTTGGCATCTCTGGCTGGGAGATTCGGAAACGAAATGTGATTCACCCAGGAGAAGTGTGGGGGCCTGGTCAGATCATGGATGATGGCTGTCTTGGTGCAGAAACATGCCTCGACAACATCAAGAATGAGTATGACGCCGCGGTTGCTGCGGGCAAAGCGGTTGGATTAGGACTTGGACTAAAGAATTCAGGCCTAGGAAACGGGTTCCGCGAGGTTTCTAAAGCTGTTGTTCATTTCCGTGCAGATGGAATCGTTGAAGTTAGACACGGTTGGACAGAGATGGGCCAAGGTGTTCACACGGTTGCACTTCAAGTAGCAGTAGAAGAACTTGGCATTAGCGCGGAAAAGATTCGGGTCATTGTTGACACCACACGCCAGCTTGGCTTTGGTCAGACAACCGGCAGTCGTGGCACACTCATGGCTGCAGCCAGTGTGAAGGAAGCATGTAAACAAGCACTTGAAGATGGTTGCAAAACAGGGGTTGACTACACCGGCGAATATGTCGTTGACTGGACACAACACCTTGGAGAACCTGGAGTAGAAAACCCCACTATCCACTCTGCATTTGGCTATGCGGCACAACTTGTAGTCATGAACCCAGAAACTCAAGAAATTGAGAAGGTGGTTGCCGTGCATGACGTTGGCAAAGCAGTTAACCCCACATTATGTGAAGGCCAAATTGAAGGTGCGGTGCACATGGGACTTGGATACGCCCTCACCGAGGACTTCCCTTCCAACGAATTGGGATTCCCCACCAACATGACTCTGCGATCATTAGGAATTCTTCGAGCAAAAGACATGCCAAAAGTTGAAGTGCAACTGGTGGAGTGCCCACAACCAAGAAGCCCGTATGGCATTAAGGGCGTTGGCGAGATTGGACTCGTACCAACAGCACCCGCTGTTGCAGCCGCTCTGCGTCAAGCAGATGGACTGTGGCGAACCCAATTGCCAATGAAACCAAAAAACACAGATTCAAACGACTAATACAAGCGACTAAGGAGTCACCCATGTCCAGCCCAGCTGCTATTTACTTACAAGACGCGCATCCCATCTCAGAGGGAATGGAATATGTGAAGTATGCAGAGCAAAAGGGCTTTGAAGCCGTCTGGCAAGCCGATAGCCGCCTCGTACGAGACGCAATCGTGCCCATGTCGGCATTTGCTGCAGTCACAGACACCATCAAGATTGGCTCTGGCGTTGTGGACTGCTGGACAAGAAACCCAGCGCGCCTCGCAGCAACATTTTCCACCCTTGATGACCTTGCACCAGGTCGAGTCATTTTGGGAATTGGCGCATGGTGGGAGCCACTTGCGTCAAAAGTTGGTGTGAACCGTGAGAAACCACTTCGCGCAATGCGAGAGATCATTACCGCATGTCGCGGACTACTTGCCAATGAAACGGTCACGATGAATGGCGATTTCGTCCAGCTTGATGGAGTGGAACTCGATTACGTGTACCAAGAGCGGCGTCCTAAGCACGTTCCTATCTACTTGGGTGCTACTGGCATGCAAATGATGGAGCTCGCTGGCGAAATTGCAGATGGAGTTGTTCTCAATTACTTGGTCTCTCCCGATTACAACAAAACAGCAATTGAGGCTCTTGCTAAAGGTGCCGATAAGGCTGGCAGAAAATGGGAAGACATCGACAGACCACAGCTTGTGGTGTGCAGCGTGCATGAAGACAGAAAAACCGCGCTTGATATGGCAAGGCTGATGGTGACCCAATATCTCGGTCAGCAACCACACATCATGAAGGCATCTGGCGTACCTCAATCTCTGCTCGACAAAGTGGGCGAAGTGCTCACTTGGCCCGCCACACACGAACAAGTGGTGGCTGCCTCAAAACTGGTGCCTGATGAAATTGTGCAGATGTTGACCGCTTCTGGCACACCAGACGATGCACGGGCAAAGGTGCGTGAGTACATGCGCGACGGCGCCACATGCCCAATTTTGTATCCCCTTGGGGACGTGAAGGCCATGATCGATGCATTTTCTGGCTGGACTGCATAACCAACACAGACAAAGTCATACGCTACAAAGGTGACCGAAAAGCCTGCACTCACGCACCGCTTGCAGGGATTTGGAGCATCTATCTTTGGCGAGATGACTGCTCTTGCTGTAGCAACTGGAGCCATCAACTTAGGTCAAGGCTTTCCTAACTATGACGGACCGCCAGAAGTTCTCTCTGCAGCACAAAAGCAGATTGCGCAGGGAAATAATCAGTACCCGCCCGGAATTGGTGTACCAGATCTTCGGTTGGCTGTCTCTGAACATCAGTCTCGTTTTTGGGGATTGACCTATGACCCAGACTCAGAGATTCTCATCACCGTGGGCGCAAGCGAAGCAATTGCAGGAGCTCTCTTAGGAATTCTCAATGCAGGTGATGAGGTCATAGTTTTTGAGCCTTTGTTTGACACTTATGCGGGCTTAATTGCACTGGCAGATGGCCTGGCCATACCCGTGACATTGCGATCCAACTATGGCGAAAGATTTCAATTCGATCCAGATGAATTGCGTAAAGCAGTTACACCCCGTACTCGCGCCATATTGCTCAACTCTCCCCACAACCCCACTGGAACAGTCTTCACTCGAGACGAACTTCAGACAATTGCAGATGTAGTTATCGCCCATGATCTCATTGTTATTTCAGACGAGGTGTATGAACATCTGACATTTGATCACGCTCAACACATTCCTATCGCCACCATTGGAGATATGAGAGACCGCACCATCACAATCTCTTCAGGTGGCAAGACATTCAATACCACCGGTTGGAAAATTGGTTGGGCATGTGGCCCAAGACATTTAGTGCACGCCACACAAATGGCAAAACAACTTTTTACTTTTGCTGGAGGCACACCGTTTCAAGCAGCAATCGCCACGGGCTTGCGCCTACCAGATTCATATTTTGTGACACTTGCTCAAGACCTTCAGACCAAACGAGATGTGTTACTCACTGCTCTTACCGAGGCAGATCTCAACCCCGTTACGCCCCAAGGAACATATTTCATTACCACCGATATTCGGCAACGTTTCCCCGGTGGAGATGGATTGGACTTTTGTAGACAACTCCCCGATCTGTGTGGAATTGTTGCGATTCCCGCTTCAGTGCTCTACACCCCCGAGAACCAACATGAAGGTGAACACTATGTTCGGTTCGCCTTTTGCAAACAGATGGAAACATTAGAAGAAGCCGCACATCGTTTAAGGGATTGGTCATGAAAGTTGCCGCAATTCAATATGACATCGCTTGGGCCGACAGGACTGCGAACTTTAGTTTGCTGGAACCACTCATTGAACAAGCTGCTCACGCTGGTGCACGCCTCATTGTGTTACCGGAAATGTTCAGCACAGGGTTTGTTGTTGATCAAGAAGACATAGGCGAACCAGAAGGTGGACCATCGTCACAATTTCTGGTTCGAATGGCATCCACACATAACGTCTGGATATGTGGCAGTTGCCCAGAACTCTCCCAAGATGATCCTCGCCCATTTAACTCTCTGGTCCTTGCCTCTCCAGCAGGTGTTGTTCACCGATACAGAAAGATTCATCCGTTCACCTATGGAGGCGAGGACAAACATTTTCGGGCCGGTGATCACTTTGTCACTGTTGACATTGACAATCTTCGAGTTTCTCTCTTTGTGTGTTACGACCTGAGGTTTGCCAATGAGTTCTGGGCCCTTGCTCAAACAAGCGACGTATACGTTGTTCCCGCAAACTGGCCAACAAGCCGTAAAGAGCATTGGGTGGCTCTTCTCAAAGCCCGCGCCATCGAAAATCAGGCCTATGTCATTGGTGTTAATCGCACCGGCTCAGGTGGGCGCTTGGAATACCCAGGTGAAAGCCGAATCTTTGATCCGCTCGGACAAGAGATGGCCACCGGCAGCAGCACCACTGAAATTCTTTATGCAGAGGTTGACCCTGCAGTAGTTCAGTCCACTCGCGAAAAATTTCCGTTTTTACAAGATCGTCGTTAAGACAACGAATATCTGATGGGTAGATGCTTCAAGCCACCAACGAAGGTTGTCTTCATGAGCGATGGCTCACCCGCCAACTCAATGGAATCCAACCGAGGGATGAGTTCGGTCAGTAATGACTTGATTTCCATTCTTGCCAACATTGCTCCCAAGCAATAATGAACGCCAAATCCAAATGATAAATGCTTATTTGGTGAGCGTGAAATATCAAATTTGTCTGGGTCCGTAAAGACATCACCATCTCTATTGGCTGATGGATACGCCAACAGCACGCTTTCACCCTTTTTAATCACATGTCCATGCAAGTCGTAATCCTCTGTGGCAGTACGCATGAAGTGTTTGACTGGTGTCACCCAACGAATAATTTCATCGGCTGCCGTGGCAACTAAAGAAGGATCCGCCTTGAGCTTTGCCAACTGATCAGGGTTTTCGATAAGCGCATGAACACCACCGGCCATTGCCGATGCAGTGGTGTCATGACCCGCCGTAGCGGCAATCACGTAGTAGGAAATTGTTTGCATCATGGTGAGGTCTTCACCGTTGATTTTCCCGTTAGCAACGGCTGAAGCAAGATCCTCAGTTGGATTAGCTCGACGCTCTTCAGTGATCTTTGTGAAATACGTGAAGAAATCATTAATCACCTCAATGAGTGCTTCTGGGCTGTCATCACGTCGAAGCTCCTCATCTGCAGAACCAAACAACTCCTGAGTAAGTTTGAGCATTCGCGGATAATCCGCTTCAGGCAATCCCAAGATGTCCAAAATGACATTTAGGGGGTAATGCATGGCGATGTCTTGAGCAAAGTCACACTGACCACCCAGTGATGCCATTTTGTCCACATAGCGCTTTGATAACTGAGCCAAACGGGCATCTAATTTCGAGAGATTCTTTGGCAAGAACCACTCACTAGTGACGTTGCGTAAATCACGATGCTCCGGATCATCCACGTGGATGAGTGTGCGCAACATGTGGCCTTGTTCCTGATTTCGACGGTCGCCTTCAGCAGGTCCAAGCACTGGTCGAGGCTCATTGATAAAGATGTTGTTATGAAGTTCAATCTCTAAAACATCTGCATGTTTTGTAATGGCATAGAACGGATTCACTTCGCCTTCTGGGTGAACAACGTAATGAATTGGCGACTCATTCCGAAGCACTTCACACGCCTTGTAGAAATATTCTTCATCCGCATACGCCGCAGGATCATAAAAAACTGTTGCAGCTTGATCTGGTGTCATTGTCATGACCAGCCCCCTTTTTCCCTTTCCCTATCTTCTCTCATTTGACATCACTGAGACCACTTGAACGGGCCATCTAGAGTTGTTAGGTGAACCAAAAATCCACCTCATCTGGCATGACAAAAATTGTGTCTGTGGCAGGGATCGCTATTGGTCTTGCTGGGTTTGCATTCATAGGGAGAACACTCTTTTCCCATTGGGCTGAGGTGAAAGAGTCATACTCCACTTTGCAAGCAGCAAATCTTTTGGGCAGCGTTGCGCTCGGCCTCGCTGCACTTCTTGTGATTGGTTCACAGTGGACTGCATTGCTTGCCGGTAAGGGCCACCACGCACCCTGGCGCAAGGGAATGGCGTGGTACTTCTCTGGCAATTTAGGCAAGTACGTACCAGGAGGAATTTGGGCCATCGTAGGACGAGCAGAGATGGCTGTTCGCGGAGGTATCCCTAGAGGAGACGCATACACAGCTACGGCCCTCTCTATGGCAACTACTTACCTCGGGTCTGCCGTTGCTATCTGCATCGGCTCAATCGCTGCGTGGACATACCCAGTTGTTGGTGTGCTGGGAGCGCTGGGATTATCCATTGGATTCATTCTGTTTTCCAACAAGCCACTAAGAGTATTTACGCTCAAACTTGCAAGCAAAGTCACTAAACGTGATTTCACGATGATTCATCCTCGCCAACTACTGGTACTTACTTTCAGTCATGTGCCAGCATGGATCCTTATTTCGCTTTCCACCTCAGTGACGGCTTCAGCATTCGGTCTTCAGATTGGTTTGTTGCAAATGCTTTTCATTTCATCTGCATCTTGGTTGGCCGGATTTGTTGTTGTAGGCGTGCCCGGAGGAATTGGAGTGCGCGAAGCCGTCTTTACGGCGTTGTGCACCTCTGTAGTTGGTGCTCCGGTGGCACTATCACTTGCTATTGCTAGTCGTGTGGTGTTCATCACCGTAGATCTGTTGGGAACATTGGTGTCCCATTTATTTGCGCGTCGCCAATAGATCTGCGATCACCACAAAGTTCTTCTCAGAGCGCTCCCGAACAGCAGGAAGACTCCTGTGAATCTGATCTGCCAGTTCACCTCGCCGACTTATTGCGTCTTGCACTTTTGTCATGATTGATGACGGATCAGAAAGAGCCGCTGAATCCATTCCAAAATCTGACAGTCCGAAATCATCTAGAACTTCTCTGTACTTGTGACTCCAACCCAGAACCAAAGTAGGGGTCTCTGTGGCCCATCCGGAAATCATTGCATGAAAACGCGAGGTGACAAGAAGATCACAGGATGCAATGAGACGTCTCAACTCTCCTGCCGATAAGTCTGCATCTACAGTTAGCACCTGATCATCTGCATTAAAGTGAGAGCCAATCTCCCTACACACTGGACCGTCGTTCATGCGGCCTTCAGGCATGCCTACTCGATAAGAATGTGGCGCAATGACAACTGCCAATCTTGTTTCTTCCCGTATCTGACCCACAAGGGCACACATTGCCTGCACATAATTACCGCCATCAGACTCGAATAACCCGCGCACTACGGCGCTTGGCATAACAACTATGTACTTATTGTTCAAAGCTTTGATCTGTTGCTCAAGAAGTTCTGGCAATGAAGCGGACTCTTCAAGAGAAAAAGCAAGATCGGCAACATCCACCACATTGCTCCACCCAAATTCATCGAGATGACTGCGAGTTTTTGCCCCACGGGCGCAAATAGCCGCCAAGCGAGGCAACACCCAAGAAGCCAGAAACCTATTGGGCTGAGTGTGAAACGGTCCAAGCGCCTGTGCCGCTTTTACGACGGGAACTCCCAAAAGAAGTGCCAAACCTGTCATCAATGCGTTGTACACAGTAATTGGTATTCCACGACCATCTACAAAACTGATACCAGCTACATCGACCACCACATCAGAGTCAAGAATTGCTCGAGATGCTTTTGCGCGCACCCAGTTAAGTGGTAACCGCAACTTTCTTACAACATAAGCAATAAGAGCGATTGGTATTTCCACCATCGCTAAACGGATGGGCTGCAAGCCAACTACACGAGCATGTGCACCATGGGGGATTTTGGATGAATCGGTGTCTGGATATGTGGTGAGAATGAAGAATTCACACTCTCCTACATAACTAGGCAGCCGAGAAACTACGGTCTCCAGCATTGCCGCAGCACCTTTATTGGCAGAAAGTGCCGCACCAACTATGGAGATCCTTTTCATGGAGAATAGCGATCAGGCGGGCGGAACTGACGATGGAGATTTAGTTGCCCTCACCACCAGGTCTGCCAAAAGTCCTACCGTGATGACTTGAAGTGATGCGAAAAACACCAACAAGGTATTTGCCGCCAATTTGAAATCTCTTCCTGCCCAGTCAACACCAAGTTTGATAAAACCAAGTGCCAATAGCGTCAGACCAAGAGGTAGGAAAACCTTCAGGGGGTTATAAGACAGCGTCATTCTGATTACCTGCAAAATGTAACGCCTGGTGTCTTTCAACCAATGAAACTTTGATCGGCCAGCACGTGGAAAATATTCAATGGGGAAAAATCCGAGTGAATATCCGTTACCAAGAAATGACATTGTCAATGTAGTTACACATGAAAAGCCTTTAGGGAGTTCATGGACATATTGCATAGCAACATCTCGCCTGAATGCTCGAAGCCCAGAATTGAGATCCTTAATATCCGTCTCAGACAGGTAGCTGGCTAGCTTTCTAATGACCCATTTGGCTGGTGTACGCAGAATTTTGTGAGTTCCTTCTTCCGTCTGACGCCAACCAACAATGTGGTCGTAGCCATCCATCGCATCAACAAGTTCAGGAATCAGATTGTTGGGATATGTCATGTCTACATCTGTCCACACCACAATTCGACCTCTTGCAGCAGTGGTACCCGTTCTGCGAGCGGCACCACTTCCCTGGTTCACACGATGCCTAATCAAGGTGATGCCAGAAATTGCCTCAAGTTCCTTTTCAGAACCATCGTTAGAGCCATCATCAACAACGATGATCTCAAATGAATATGAAGAACTATGTAGTGCTTCCCTGATGCGATCTATCTCTGCCCTCAGGTGACCCTTTTCGTTGTAGATGGGTAAAACAACGCTGACGTCGCATTCATCGGGGGTGTATTGCATCATGAATTCCTACTACTGCCTCAGCAGTGGGGTGTTCCCACTCGTTGAAACAATACTCTCCATATGGTGGGTTCTTCTGCGACAACCTTCCATTCCCCGTTACTTGGGGGCTGATCTGCCGGGCCATATACACATGAAAATTCTGCGGGTATTTCTTCAGCGAAATCAAGAATCACTAACTGCATAGGGTGAAGGAGCAATCGCATGTAGTAATAATCCCTATCATTGCTGATGCCTTTTGCATAGCCCACACGACTGCTACCGGAGTCGCGCATGAATTGCACAGTGGCACCCAATTTTTCAAGATTGCCAGTCCTATTGAGCATTGTTCGCTCCCCAGACATCGTTGAACCAGCGGCAAACA
The DNA here is from genome assembly GCA_023253435.1 of Ilumatobacteraceae bacterium. Lineage (GTDB taxonomy): Bacteria > Actinomycetota > Acidimicrobiia > Acidimicrobiales > Ilumatobacteraceae > UBA2093. Next base: position 11,907 of record JALRGJ010000021.1, read on the forward strand.
CGAGAACCATCACAACTACGGACAACATGCCCCGCTGTTGCGCTATCCACCAGAAAATCAAACAGAGAACACAGAAAGCAATTCCAAAATTAATGAGACCTGGTGTCACGAAGTACCTCAGCGCATCAATACCGATGATGTTTGGAAACACAACATTGTCGCGTAGATAACCAAGCTTGACGCCGTCCTTGCCGTCAAACACCACGTAGGCAACCGCAACCACCGCCACCATCAATGAGGCAATGAACCACCACCGCAAAGCCAGTTGAGAAAATTTAGAGAGACCATGAATAGAAACAACGATAAGAACCGGTGACACCATCTCTACATATCGTCCGTAGATGAGATGATCTCCTCGGTTTCCGTACAGCAACTGAAGACCGCCGGTAAAAACAATCCCGGTAGTTCCCGCAAGAAGAGCTAGGTAACCAATTTTTTTATGGTCAAAAGCCGCTGTCCGCCAGTGACCTTGCTTCACCATCACATAGACGGAAACAACAACCCCAATCGAAAATAACCCAAAAGAAGTTGCCACCAAATACCAACTCTGACCAACCATTGTTCTCACAAGGGCTGTCCATAAATTTGGTTGAAACAGCCGAGTGAGCAGACGATTCTCTTGGTCGTAACTAGTTGTGTAGACAGAATTTTTAATAAATGAATTCAACTCATAGGCCACAAAGTACCCAATCACAACTGCAGCACTTGCTTGAACGGTTACCCCACGGCTGATCTTGCCCTTCCAACCCCAAGCGATAAATAAGACAATGAACATTGGGAGCAACAATGTGAATCTGCCGTGCAATGCTGGTAGCACTCCCGCAATGAACCCCAGAGTAATTACACGATTTCTGTTACTAAATTGTGTTGTCTCAATGAGCATGGCAAACAACACCAAATAAGCAAGACGAGATGCGGTCTCTGTCCACGAAAACATTGAGGCCACTAACGTGCCTGGCACCACAAGGATTAAAGCACCAATAAGAATTGATTCATAACGAGATGAACTGAAATAACGACGCGCCACCCGACTGCCATACCAAGCAGTGACAAGTGCCAATGCGAGATTGGCAAACAAACTAAACCGATACGCACCCCAAAAAGAACCAGTAACAAGCCCACCTAATCCGGTCACTAGTCCGTATCCGGCTGGATAAAAGCTCCCGGTGGGAACTGTTGCCTCCACGTGTCCAATCAGTGATTGACCATTGATGAGAAAACCCCATTCATCGGGGTGAACAGTGGGCCCATACAGACGAGCCGCAACGGTGCACATAAAGAGAAATGCCAGTGCTGCCACTGCGGCAGAAAATCGCGCACCAGTACTAGTCACCTCAAAA
>JALRGJ010000211.1 GCA_023253435.1 Ilumatobacteraceae bacterium
GCTGTCTGCGTGGGCTCCGCAATACCCACATTTGTGATTATCTCTGGCAAAAACCGCACGCCGAGACATAGCTGTGTGCCGGTGATACGGAACTTTCACCACATAGCGAAGTCGAATCACCAGTGGAGCAGAGAGTGAAAGATGTTCGGAGTGAATTTCAGTTCCGTCATCCTCAACAATGTCTGCTTTGTCGAGCAGCACTAAACAAATTGCTCGTCGCGCAGACACAACACTGAGCGGTTCGTACGTTGCATTGAGTACGAGCGCGCTCCTCATGATTATCGCCGCCGCATAGGCACAGAACCAAACGTGCCTCTCATGATGTCTTGTTCCATTGCCTGCACCATCTCAGATAGTCCACCACATCTGAGGCTTCTGCGGGTGCAGATTCAGCGCCATGGCCTCCGCCATATTGCGTGATGCTCCTAAATTCCAAGTAATCAGTAGGTGGAGTAGGAAGAAATGGAAAACGATGCCACCAACCCCGCGGCGCTAGTCGAAAGATCTGTCGAATCGCTGTGCCCCATAAATGGGGTCTCACCACAACTGCACCCACAGCAGGCAACGACAGCAGTGATGAAGAGCCTGATTCCATACGACTATTCGCGAGTGAATTTCACGCGCTGCTTCGGAATTTTTTGAGCGAGGTCTTGAACACCGGCGCGCCCGATGAGTCGAAGTTGGCGCTCAATTGCAAGAGCGCAGCCAAGCATTCCTACAAATGCACCAAATGCAACAAGGAAATGAATCTGCAAACCTGCAACGATCCCTACGAGGCACACCACCATCAACACCAACCACCAAGACACTCGACGTGCAGAGTGGCGATAGAGACCTGAAGACGAGACTGCCGTTGCGAACTTTTCGTCCGATTTCAGCTGGTCTTCAATTTCTCGAAGGATTCTTTGTTCGTCGTCAGACAATGGCACGCTTAAATTGTCTCACTCTCTGGTCCCGAACACAATCCGCGTGACAAAAATTTGCCATGGGACCCTATTTCTCCACGGGGCCATAGGGACTTTCCCCGGGTCGACGAGAGTCCATGGCGCTAGCGGGGCCAATAACCCCCTCACCAAACTTGTTCACAATCGAATCAATGGCCTTGCTCGCAGGAATCCATTGCTCCTCAATGTCTTCAAGAGACTCTGCGCCATCACCAAAGAGCCGTGCTGAACCCGCTGACTCCGTTGTGAGTTTCTGTGCGTGCACCCCAAGGAGCCTCACGCCCTGGGAGCAGTCCAAAGAGAGGAGCAGTGGCTCGAGAGCAGCAACCATAGAAGGACCAGTGGTGAGCGGAACAGATGGCGTCACTGATCTGGTCACCGTCTCAAAAGAAGAGAACTTCACTTTCAACATCATTGTTCCGGCAGCAACGTGGCTTGCTCTACATCGTCTTGCGACGGAGTCACATAGTCGAACCAATTGAGCACGGAGTTCGTCGTGTTGAGTGAGGTCGTGCACAAATGTTTCTTCGTTACCAATTGATTTCGCTGTACGAACTGGCTCCACATCGCGATCATCTTGACCGAGAGAAAGTTGATGCAAATGCCTCCCGTTTGCGTCGCCAACGGCACGGCGAATAATGGCTTCGTCAAGTGCGGCAATGTCTCCTACCGTCCGAACTCCTAGCGCATCTAGTTTCTTCCATGTTGCTGGTCCAACCCCCCACATGCTCTTGATGGGAAGGGGATGCAAAAACTCAAGTTCATGACCTACATCAACAACAAATACTTGATGGCCCGGCAAAACTCCATCGGCGGTAGCAACTGGTTTTGCATGTTCCGATGCAAGCTTGGCGAGAAACTTGTTAGGGGCAACACCAACACTGCAGGTAAGCCCTGTTTTTTGCAAGACAGAGTCTCGAAGTTGCCATGCAATCTCTACTGCCGAACCCATCAGTTTTTCTGAGCCAGTGACATCCATAAATGCTTCATCGACGGAAATCTGCTCAACAAGTGGCGTGAAAGACTCAAAGATGTCATGCAGTTGATGACTGACCTCTAAATAGTGAGACATATCCGGGGGCAGAAACACAGCATGAGGACACATTTTGCGGGCAGTACTTGACGGCATAGCCGAGAAAACTCCAAACCGGCGCGCTTCATAAGAGGCAGCCGAGACCACTCCTCTGCTCGCAGTGCCACCAACGACAACAGGAAGACCGCGAAGCTCTGGACGACGCTGCAATTCCACCGACACATAGAAGGCATCCATGTCCACGTGCAAAAT